>SOKG01000136.1 GCA_004376205.1 Dehalococcoidia bacterium
GGCGCGCCTGCGCGCCGCAGTAGAGGGGATAGCCTTCCTCCATGAAGCCTTTGAGCGGGTCGATGACGATAACTGCGTTGGCCATAGGCTCGTCTCTGCTCTCGGAGCGGTGGTATTATAACATCTCGATAGATGGCGGGCAACACAAGGTCGTAGGGGCGACCCGCCGGGTTGCCCCTACCTTAATCGTTTGAGAAAAGTAGTCACATCTTATATAATTGAGAGAACGCTTAACTGGGGTAGTGATTTGGGCACACTGGGAAAACACTATCTTCTGGATTTGAAGGATTGCAGCAGGAAGCGGCTTGACGATCTGGACTTCATTAAGGACGTTCTCTCCTCCGTGGCCCAGGAGGCAGGTACCGCCGTAATCGGAGAATCCTTTCACAAATTCCTGCCCCAGGGGCTAAGCGGTGTGGTGCTGATCGCCGGGGCTCATCTCTGTATCCATACCTGGCCCGAATATGGCTATGCGGCGATCGACATCTTCACCCACGGGGACGCGTTCCGGGCCGATGAGGCGGTCAGATTGATTGTAGAGAAGCTGGAGAGCAAGAATCCTGCCATAGTGGAACTCAAGAGGGGGTTCTAACCAGTGAAAGAAATGCCGACAAACTGGTTTTGGGAGTACGTTACCCCCCATCTCATCCAGCAGTTCAGTATCAGCGACATACTTTACAGCGGGAAATCGGAGTTCCAATCTATTCAGGTCATCGATACCCCAAGCTTTGGCAAATGCCTGATTCTGGATGGCAAGATCCAGTGCAGCGAAGCGGACGAATTCATCTACCACGAGTCCCTGGTTCACCCTCCCATGATCACTCACCCCCAACCGGAGACCGTTTTCATCGCCGGAGGTGGCGAGGGGGCTACCTTGAGGGAGGTCTTGGCGCACAGCACGGTGAAAAGGGTGGTGATGGTAGATATCGACAAAAAGGTGCCAGATATCTGCAAGAGATTCCTGCCATCCCTGGGTCAAGGCTCTTTCGAAGACAGCCGGGTTGAGCTTCTGCACACGGACGCTATGAAATACCTCGACGAGACGCAGGAAAAGTTCGACGTGATCATCATCGATCTCACCGAGCCGCTTGAGGAGAGTCCGGCCTACCTGCTGTACACCCAGGAGTTCTATCAGGGCCTCAAGGAGAAGCTTACTCAGGATGGGCTGGTCGCTCTTCAATCGGGTTCGACAAGCATGGTTATCTCGCTTGGCTTTATCGCGGTAGCCAATACTCTGCGTACGGCGTTTTCTGTGGTCGCACCCTACCAGGCGGAGATACCTTCTTTCGGCGGCACCTGGGGCTTCGCTGTGGCTTCGCAGAATCTTGACCCCCGCGAGCTTTCCCCGGAGGAGGTTGATCGCAGGCTATCGAGGCGAGTCAGCAAACCCCTCCGCTTCTACGATGGGCTTACTCACCGCGGGATGTTCTCCATTCCCAAGTACCTCAGAGAGGAGATGGCTAGGGAGAAGCGGATCATCACCAAAGACCAGCCTCTGTTCACATATTAGTTGGGCTCCTCTCGGAGTGCTTCCCATTACCCACAAATATAATCCCCCCTACCCCCTTTACAAAGTGGGCAATAAAAGTCCCCCTTTCCCAAGGGGGATTTAGGGGGATTCTTGATAGCCCCTTAACCGTTTTGCCCTTGCTTCTGCCAGAGGTAGGGTAGGGTGGGTGAAATGAAATGGAACCCACCTTCCCAAAGGGAGATGAAAACGGTGGGTTTCGCTACGCTACACCCACCCTACGCTTACTGCAACTCCTAATACGCAGTGTAGTATTTGAATCTAAATTTGCACTTGTTACATATAGTATCACATCGCAGGAGTCTACGAACGACTACATAACATATTTTCATTGGCATGAAGGGCATAAACCTCTTCATTATTACTGCATTACTCTCCTTCCTTTACTCTGCAATTTTAGGTTCGAGGCAACTCCCTATCCCTGGCCAGGACTCGAACCTTGCGCACAATACGCTTTATTGTATCACAACTGGCTCACATTGAAGTCCCCACCTTGCGTTGATATAATGGCCTTGGTGCAAGTATGGATATTCTAGACGGTCTCAACCCTGCTCAGAGGGAAGCCGTGGAGACCATCGAGGGCCCGGTGCTCATCGTAGCCGGCCCGGGGTCGGGCAAGACCAGGGTCATCGCCCACCGAGTAGCCTATCTGGTCACTGTCTGCGGCGTGAGCCCTTATCGCATCTTGGCGGTCACCTTCACCAACAGGGCGGCCCGCGAGATGAGAGATAGAATCTATTCCCTCCTGGGGAGAGTGGTTGAGGGATTGACCCTGGGCACCTTCCACGCTACCTGCGCCCGTATGCTCCGCATGGAGGCACAGCATCTCGGGCTGGATAGAAGTTTCGTTATCTATGATGAGAGCGACCAGCTCTCTCTATTGAAGCGCAGCATCGAGCAGATTGGGCTCGACCCCAAACAGTATCCCCCTGGCGGCATCAGGTCAGCGATCTCCTCTGCCAAGGCCACGCTCCTCGCTCCCCAGGATTACCGCGGGCTTGTTGGCAGCTACTTCGAGGAAATAGTGGCGAGGGTATATGAACGTTACCAGGAGCTTCTTGCCCAGAGCAATGCCCTGGACTTCGATGATCTGATTATGAGAGTTGTACACCTCTTCGGTAGCCAACCGGAGGTCCTGGCCAAGTATCAGTCGCGTTATCTGCATGTTATGATCGACGAGTTTCAGGACACGAACCGCGCACAATATATCTTGTCCAGACAGCTTGCGGGCAAGTATCGTAATATCTGCGTTGTTGGCGACCCCGACCAATCGATTTATTCTTGGAGGCATGCTGACCTGCGCCATATCCTTGACTTCGAGAAGGATTACCCCGATGCCAAGGTCGTGTTTCTGGAGCAGAATTATCGTTCCACCCAAATCATCCTCGAGGCCGCTGACCATGTGATCGCTGCTAACCAGCAACGAAAGGACAAAGGGCTTTGGACTGAGAACGATGTCGGAGTCCCTCTCACTGTGGCACAGACCTACAGCGAGCAGGAGGAGGCACACTTCGTGGTCAGTGAAGTGGAAAGGCTGGTGACCGATGGTCGCTGGAAGGCTGGAGACTGCGCTATCATGTATCGTACCAATGCGCAGTCGCGAGCGCTGGAGGAGACATTTGTGCGCTATGGGTCCCCCTACAGGTTGGTGGGAGCCACACGTTTCTATGAGCGGCGCGAGGTCAAAGATGTCATGGCCTACCTCAGGCTGATTCATAACCCCTATGACGGCGTTAGCCTCGCCCGTATAATAAACGTCCCCGGACGGGGCATTGGACAGCGCACCGTCGCCGATCTCACCACGTGGGCAAATGGGAAGGGAGTGCCCTACTATACCGCCCTCAAGCTCATAGCTCAGGGGGAAGAGCCCACCCCGTTTGCGCCTCGGAGCAGCCAGGCGCTGAGCGGCTTCCTGAATATGCTCGATGAGTTCATCGCCAAGAGCGAGGAGTTGAGTCTGGTCGACCTCTTCGACCTGGTGCTGGATAGGACTGGATATAAGAAGTATACGCTGGAGAGCTTGGATGGAGAGGAGAGGTGGGACAATATCCTGGAGCTGCGCAACGTGGCTGCCGGATATCGAGACCTCGAGCCGCGGGATGGCCTGGCCTATTTTCTGGAAGAGGTGGCTCTGGTCTCCGATGTCGACGATCTGGATGAGAGGGCTGACGCGGTGACACTGATAACCCTGCACCAGGCTAAAGGCCTGGAGTTCCCCGTGGTGTTTATTGTGGGCATGGAAGAGGGTATCCTGCCTCATTTCAGGTCATTCCCTGACGCGGAGCAAATGGAGGAGGAGCGCCGCCTGTGCTATGTAGGGATAACCAGAGCCAAGGAAAGGGTGTATCTGGTTCATGCTCTGCGCCGCAGCCTTATGGGGGGCAGGGCGCACAACCCTCCGTCGCGCTTCCTGAGTGATATCCCCTCGCACCTGGTGAACTCCGCCGGTGCCCAACCTTCTGCGGGAGCATACCACGAACCCGTGATCACCCGTATCCCATCTGTCGGGGTAGAACAAGGGGCCCCGCGCGTGGATACGCGCACCTCACCGGCCTTTAAGGCGGGCGATCATGTGAGCCATGCCATGTTCGGCGAGGGCATTGTGGTCAACTGTCTGGCTACCGATGGCGACCATGAGGTCACCATCGCTTTCAAAGGGGCGGCAGGGATAAAGAGGTTCCTGCTGAGCCTGGCGCCTTTGCAGAAGCTATCCTAGCGACGGGCGTTCGCCTGAGATAGACCACGATCGTGGTCAGAGGCGCTGGAAGCCACCTCAGGCGGCGTTCCTCAGTGAACTTGTTCTTCTCGGCATAGCAGGCATGGTGGAGCGCTACGGGCATCTCAGGGGCTCTTAACAGCTT
>SOKG01000211.1 GCA_004376205.1 Dehalococcoidia bacterium
TGACATCAACAAGGTGATGATCATCGGTTCCGGCCCCATCATCATCGGCCAGGCCTGCGAGTTTGACTATTCCGGCACACAGGCTTGCAAGGCGCTGAGAAAACTGGGGTATGAGATCGTGCTCGTCAATTCAAACCCCGCCACGATTATGACCGATCCCGGCACGGCGGACGTGACCTACATCGAGCCCCTCAACCTCGAGACCATGACCAAGATTATCGAGAAGGAACGCCCCGATGCCTTGCTCCCCAACCTTGGCGGGCAGTCAGCGCTGAATCTCTCCTCGGAGCTGGCCAGAGCGGGAGTGCTGGAGAAGTACGGCGTCAAGGTGATCGGCGTAAACATCGATGCCATCGAGCGCGGCGAGGACCGCCAGGTCTTCAAGGAGACCATGAGTCGCATCGGTCTTGAGATGCCAAGAAGCGAGATAGCCCGCACCGTCGAAGAAATGGAGGCAATTGCTGAGAGACTCGGATTCCCGGTTGTGCTTCGTCCCGCCTACACCATGGGCGGCACCGGAGGTGGGATGGTCTACAATGTAGAGGAACTGCGCACAGTGGGGAGTCGCGGCCTGTCCGCCAGTCTGGTCGGCCAGGTGCTGGTGGAGGAGTCCGTCCTGGGATGGGAGGAGTTGGAGCTGGAGGTCGTGCGGGACGCCAAGGGTCAGAAGATCACCGTCTGTTTCATCGAGAACGTCGACGCCATGGGCGTGCACACCGGGGATTCCTACTGCACCGCACCTATGTTGACCATCGATCCCAAATTGCAGGAACGCCTCCAGAAATATTCCTACGACATTGTCGATGCCATCGAGGTCATTGGTGGCACCAACATTCAATTTGCCCATGATCCCGAAACCGGGCGGGTGGTGGTGATCGAGATCAACCCGCGCACCTCGCGTTCATCCGCGCTGGCATCAAAGGCAACGGGATTTCCCATCGCCATGGTGTCCTCCATGCTAGCGGGGGGCCTGACGATGGACGAGATACCCTACTGGCGGGAAGGGACGTTAGAGAAGTATACGCCCTCCGGCGATTACGTGGTCGTCAAATTCTCCCGCTGGGCGTTTGAGAAATTCAAAGGCGCCGAAGACAAGCTCGGCACACAGATGCGCGCCGTCGGCGAAGTGATGAGCATTGGAAAAAACTACAAAGAAGCCTTTCAAAAGGCCATCCGGTCGCTGGAAAACCGCCGATACGGCTTGGGCTTCGCCAAGGACTTTCATAACAGATCACTGGAGGAGTTGATGGATATGCTCCGCGAGCCCTCCAGCGAGCGGCAGTTCATCATGTACGAAGCCCTGCGCAAGGGAGCGGATGTCAGCGACCTTTATGAGCGGACCTACATAAAACCCTGGTTTATCGAGCAGATGAAGGAGCTGGTGGAGCTGGAGGAGCGGCTACTGAAACACAAAGGCTCACTGCCCCCAGATGACCTCCTCGTACAAGCCAAGAAGGACGGTTTCGCCGACAAGTATCTCTCTCAGATTCTTAGAGTGCCGGAAGCTGAAATCCGAGCCAAGCGTACCGCCCTCGGTGTCGTCGAGGGATGGGAACCGGTGCCCGTGAGCGGTGTGGAAGATGCCGCCTACTACTTCTCCACCTACAACGCACCAGACAAGGTGGGAGTCAGCAACGCCCGCAAGGTCATGGTCTTGGGAGGCGGCCCCAACCGGATAGGCCAGGGGATTGAATTCGACTACTGCTGTGTACACGCAGCCTTCGCCCTGCGCGATGAGGGAATTGAGTCGATCATGGTCAACTGCAACCCAGAGACTGTATCCACCGACTATGACACTTCGAATAAACTGTACTTCGAGCCGCTGACTGTCGAAGACGTTCTGGCCATCTACGAGAAGGAGAAGCCAGAGGGCATCATCTGCCAGTTTGGAGGTCAGACTCCCCTCAATATCGCTGCTGAGCTTGAGGCCGCGGGTGTCAAGATTCTGGGCACGAGCCCCGAGACCATCGACCTTGCCGAAGACCGCGATCGATTTCGAAAGATCATAAGGGAACTGGGTATCCCCGAGCCTGAATCCGGCATGGCGAGCAACATGGACGAGGCCCTTGCCATTGCCAGCGAGATCGGCTATCCCCTGATAGTCCGCCCGTCCTATGTTCTCGGTGGACGCGCGATGGAGGTAGTACATGATGAGGAAATGTTGCGCGAGTATGTCGAAGCCGCTGTGGAAATCTCTCCTGAACGGCCTATTCTGATCGATAAATTCCTGGAGAACGCTATAGAAGCCGAGGCCGATGCTATCGCGGATGGTACCGATGCCTTCGTGCCAGCGGTCATGGAGCACATCGAACTCGCCGGCGTTCACTCCGGTGACTCCGCTTGCGTGATCCCACCCGTCTCCATTCCCCAAGAACATATAGATACCATTAATGAATATACACGGAAGATCGCGGTGGAACTCAATGTTGTGGGGCTGATGAACATCCAGTATGCCATCTGTAACCACACTGTGTACGTCCTGGAAGCAAACCCGCGGGCGAGCCGCACGGTGCCGCTGGTGAGCAAGGTCTGCAACATCCCAATGGCACGCCTGGCCACCCAGGTGATGCTGGGGAAAAAGCTGACCGACCTGCACCTGCGGCGCAGGCCCATCCCGCATTTCGGTGTCAAAGAGGCGGTGTTCCCGTTCGACATGTTCCCCGAGGTAGACCCCGTGCTCGGCCCCGAGATGCGCTCGACGGGAGAAGTGTTGGGCATGGCTGAAAACGCTGGTCTTGCGTTCTACAAGGCTCAGGAGGCGGCCAAACAGTGTCTGCCCGCGGAGGGCACTGTCCTCATCACCGTCTCCCCGCGCGACCGGGCCGGTGGACTGGAAGCGGCGCAGCATTTCTCCGCGCTTGGGTTTGCCATCAAGGCCACGGTGGGAACCCGCGAATATCTTGCTGGTCATGGTATCAATCCAGATTTGATTCTGAAGGAGCACGAAGGCCGTCCCAACATAACTGACGCCATAAAGAACGGCGAGATCCAGCTCGTGGTCAATACACCCAGCGGCAAGCTGAGTGTTGAAGACGATTCTTATATCAGAAAAGCAGCGATCAAATACAAAGTGCCCTATATCACCACCACCGCGGCGGCGGTCTCAGCAGCCAAAGGAATTGCCGCCTACCGTAAAGGACACAGCGATGTCAAGAGCCTTCAGGAATACCATGCAGATATCTAGTACGGCCCGCGTGCACGATAGGTAGATTGAGTCTGGACACGTGCGAACGGGGCGCAGGCTATCATACCAGACCTCTCTCCCGCCGAGGGGCAAGACAACAGGGTTGCTTCGCTACGCTAGGAAGGACAGGCAACTCTGAGGGGTTGGCTAAGGCAAGTGAAGCAAGTAAATGCCGATATAGTCACCATTAGCGAGTTATGGTCAGGAGTCTATCTCCTTTGGGCTCAAGCCCCTGAAATTGCTGCTCTCGCTTGTCCGGGGCAGTACGTCATGGTGCGCTGCGGGGATGGGCAGGACATGCCGCTGAGGCGGCCTCTGAGCGTTCATCGGATATCTCAAGACAATAGGGTCGCCTTCCTTTTGGCGGTAGTGGGGCGGGGCACGGAATGGCTGGCACAGCGCAGGGAGGGTGATTCCCTGGACCTGTTTGGGCCGCTGGGCAATGGCTTTGAGATTCATCCCTCATCTCAGAACCTGCTCCTGGTCGCCGGGGGTATCGGCATCGCCCCACTGGCAGCTCTTGCCGAGCAGGCTGTCACCACTGGCAGGTCGGTGACGCTACTTATCGGGGATAGGACCTTATCTCGAATATATCCCGGCCATTTGCTTCCCTCTGGAATCAAGCCTGTTATCGTCACTGAAGACGGGTCTTTGGGGGCGAAGGGCATGGCAACCGATCTCTTACCCCAGTTTATCCCTGGGGCGGACCAGGTTTTCGCCTGTGGGCCCCTCCCCATGTATCGCAGGATGGCCGAGATGCGCAGTCAGTTCGGCGGTAAGCCGGTCCAGGTCCTCTTGGAGGCGGTGCTGGGGTGCGGGGTGGGCGCATGTCTTAGTTGTACCGTTGAGACCAAGCAAGGCCAGAAGTTGGTGTGCAAGGACGGGCCTGTGTTTGAGCTGAGCGAGATCGTCTGGGAAAAAGCAGTAGCGCCTTCCTGCAGAAGACGCTGCTGAAGGGACGTAACCGTTCACTGTAGGGGCAGACCCGTGTATCTGCCCCTTCCCTAGATCCACCTTACTTTTGAAGGGAGAGAAGCGGTTGCAGTACCGGGCATAGGCTCCTCTCCCCGCTGGTTCACGGTCTTGATTTCGACATCGACCAGATACTCATCGCCATCCTGGTATTTCTTGGTGACAGTACCTCCGATGAATTGCGTATACCCGAACATGTTGAAGCG
>SOKG01000034.1 GCA_004376205.1 Dehalococcoidia bacterium
GCTTGGTAGTGACCGTCGACTGCGGCATCGGTGGGGTCTCCGAGGTGGAGCAGGGGCGAAAACTGGGTCTGGACATCGTTATCACAGACCATCATGTGGTTCCTGACCAGCCTCCTTCTGCCTTGGCGGCCATCGACCCCAAACGTCGCGACTCTGGTTACCCGTTTTCCGAGCTGGCGGGCGTAGGGGTTGCATTTAAGCTCCTGCAGGCGCTTTTTGGGGCAACTCATAGGGATGGAGAGTGGGATGGTTTTCTAGACTTGGTTGCCCTGGGAACTGTTGCCGACATGGCGCCCGTGGAAGGAGAGAACCGATATCTGGTAAAACGTGGGCTCGAGGTTCTTAACCGAAGTCAGAGGGTTGGCTTGCAAGAGCTGGTGCTCTGTGCCGGGTTGGAGATGGGTAAGCTCAATGAAGAGAGCATCTCCTATATGCTGGGGCCCAGGCTTAATGCCAGCGGAAGAATGGCCCACGCTGTCACCAGCTATGAGCTGCTGGCTACATCTTCTCGAACGCAGGCTCGTCAGCTTGCGGCTGCGCTTGAGTCTAGTAACAGCGAGCGCCAGAGGCTGAGCACCGAGTTTTTTGCCAAGGCGAAGGAGCGATTGCTTCTCGAGGGGGCTGACCTGCCGCTGCTGATGGTTAGCGGATCCGATTGCCCTGCCGGGGTGGTGGGAGTGGTCGCCGGCAAGCTGGCCGATGTGTTCTATCGACCGGCCATTGTGCTCCAGTCGGACGGGGAGGTAGCCAGGGGTAGCGCTCGCAGCATCCCCGAATTCGATATCTTTGCCGCCTTGGCCGAGTGCCAGGATTTGCTCTCCCGCTTTGGAGGACATCGCCAGGCGGCGGGCTTCGTTATGCCCAGCGCCGATGTAGACCGGCTTGAGGACCGGCTTCTGGAGATAGCAGCCCGAGAACTGGTCGGAGTCGACCTTCGACCTGCGATAACCATCGATGCCGATATTCCACTGTCTACGTTGAGTGGAGAAACCTACAAGCTCGTAAGCGCTCTGGCGCCCTTCGGGCAGGCCAATCAGGTTCCCACTTTTCTCAGTCGAAATGTGAAGGTAGTGGACTCGCGCAAGGTCGGGAGCGACGGAGACCATCTGAAGCTAAAGCTGCGTGACGGAAGGGTTGTCTGGGATGCTATCGCCTTCGACCTTGGCGACCGAAAGCTATCCTCCCATCTCGATATTGTCTATAAGCTGGAGAAAGAGGACTGGAGCGGAAGGCAACTGCTGCGGCTCAACATTATCGACTTTGTCCCCTCATGAGGAATGAAGCGACCTCTGATACTTCTGTTGATATTAATTGCTGCTTTTCTCCTGAGCTGTGCCTCCGACACTGAAATCAGTGTCGTCGACACCGAAGGTCAGGTGAGGGTCGTTCGAGTTATCGACGGCGACACTATCGAGGTCGAGGGAGGTGCCCGAGTAAGATACATCGGTATCGATGCCCCGGAGGTCTACCCGCAGACAAAGTACTACGGCCCCGAGGCGTGGACCAGGAACAGGGAGTTGGTGGAGGGAAAGACGGTGACACTGGAGAAAGACGTATCGGAGACAGATGTCTATGGGAGACTGCTTCGCTACGTTTGGGTCGATGGCGTTTTCGTCAATGGGGAGCTGGTACGGCTTGGCTGCGCTCGGGCTATTTCCTACCCGCCGGATACTAAATACCAGGAGCGCTTGGCGCAGCTCGAGGAGGAGGCAAGAGAGGCTCGTAGAGGGCTCTGGCGGTAATATCGGTATCGTGTGTCAACTGCTCTCGAATTTCAGCATTCTTTCCCCCAAATGTAACATAGACTCATCATTTCGAGCCTGAGCGAGAGCGAAGAATCTCTCAAGCGAGACCCTTCGCTCTCGCTCAAAATAACAGCAGGGCACCCCCAGATTGTAGAGGGAGTGGTAGTGCTTGCAGTGCGTGACCTGTACCTGCTACCCTATCAGCGTGTATAATCCCAGCATGAATAGCTGTTGCCTGGGTAATTTCCAACTTTGGGAAGGCGTGGCATGGGTGACCTAAGCCTACTGGCGATTATGGCAATTGTTCTGGGGGTTGCGCTCGTTGGGGGTATGGCAGCGCGCCTCTTGAAGCTGCCCGTTATCCTTGGCTATCTCCTGAGCGGGATCGTCATTGGGCCTTATGGGCTGAAGCTAGTTCGTGAGGTAGGGGATGTTGAGACACTGGCCGAAATCGGCGTCGTACTATTGATGTTCACCCTGGGCATAGAGTTCTCTCTTAGAACCCTGAGGCAGATAGGCAAGGTTGCCATATTTGGCGGGGCCGCTCAGATGGTGGCTACTGTGGCGCTGGGGCTGCTGGTGGGCTGGCTGCTCCAGTGGTCGCTTACGGAGGCGGCTGTATTCGGTTTCTTCATTGCGCTGAGTAGCACCATCATCGTCCTCAAGACCCTCATGGAGCGTGGGGAGTTGGGGAGCCCCCATGGGCGGGTGATGATTGGCATTCTCCTGGTACAGGACCTCAGCGTGGTGCCAATGATGGTCATCCTCACTTCTTTGGGTGATACGGGGACGGCGCTTTGGGAGGCCTTGGGATGGGCTGTCTTGAGGGCAGTCCTGTTTCTGGGGGTGATATTTGCCGTGGGCTACTGGGTGCTTCCCCGGGTTATGAGAAGGGTAGCAGGGGGGCGCTCCCGGGAGCTTTTCCTACTTACAGTAGTATGCCTTTCCCTCGGGGCGGCCTTTGGCGCCGATTACGTCGGGCTTTCGGCAGCACTTGGTGCTTTCCTGGCTGGGCTGCTCTTCAGCCAATCTGAATATGCCCATCAGGCTCTGGCTGACATCAGACCCCTGAGGGATATATTCGCCATCCTTTTCTTCGTCTCTCTGGGGATGCTTGCCGATCCCGGCTTCATAGCACAGAACCCGGGAGAGGTAGGCGCTGTTGTAGCGGCCATTGTGCTGGGCAAGTTCTTAATCACGGCTCTCGTCCCCTGGGTCTTCGGTTACAGCGCCAAGACCAGTCTGTTTGCAGGCAGCGGGCTCTTCCAGATAGGGGAGTTCAGCTTTGTCCTGGCTGCCCTCGCCCTCGAAACGGACATCATCTCCAACGATCTGTATTCCCTGACCCTGGCCGCCGCAGTTATCACTATATTGATGACTCCCTTTGGCATGGGCTTGACCTCAAAAATCTACCACAGGCTAATCCAGGGGGAGAGAGTCTCAAGTTTTCTGGCTGCTCGGCTTGATCCCACGGCATTGGGGCAAGGGAGGCAGCTTTCCGGCCATGCAGTGGTCTGTGGCTATGGCCGAATGGCCAAGAGCTTGGGGCAGGTGCTTGAGCGCAGGAATTTCTCTTACCTTGTCATCGATATAGACCCGAGAGTCATCGATTTGGCGCGTGAGAGGGGTATTCCCTGCATCTACGGGGATGCCAGCAATCCTGAGATTCTGGCTCGGGCGGAGTTGGAGAGGGCCAGGGTTTTGGTGGTTACCTTCCCTGACCCTATAGCTGCCAAGCTGGCGGTGGCGAACGCCCGCAGGATCAATCCCAGGCTCGATGTGGTGGCTCGGGTTCACCGGGACGAGGATACCGTGGTGCTGCGGAGTCTTGGAGTCGCTGAGATGGTGCGCCCAGAGGTAGAGGCCGGACTGGAGGTCATCCGCCATACGCTGCACCGCTTTGGCTTGACCATGCAAGAAATTCAGTACATAGTTAGTACCCTCAGGGAAGAGGAAGTTTAGAGGGATTCGTGATCCTTAGAATTCATAGATTAGGCAAGCCCAAAGTAGCGTTGAACAGCCCCATAAATGGGTGTAGAATAGTGCCAAATTGGCTTGATGGAAGATAAAGGATGAAGGTTCCAAGGTGCAAGGGAACGCGTGATTTACTGCCTGGGGACATGGCAAAGTTTCGCCAGATAGAAGCGGAATTTAGAGACTGCTGCCTCGGGTGGGGCTATCAGGAGATCAGGACCCCCATTCTGGAGTATCTACATCTCTTCACCTCCGCGGGAACGCTATCCCCAGATATGCTGGGACGGGTTTACTCCTTTCTCGACTGGGATGGCTGGAGCGGGGAGCGGGTGGTGCTCAGACCCGATGGGACCATTCCTGTCGCCCGACTTTATGTAGAGAACTTCCAGAATCTCCCCATAGCTAAGCTCTTCTATGTGGAGGATATGTTCGCGTTCGAGGGCACAGGCGAGGAGTCGAGGGAGCGCTGGCAGTGCGGTGCCGAGTTCATTGGCGGAAGCAGACCTGAAGGCGATGTCGAGCTGCTTTCGCTGGCGCTGGAAGCCGTTGCAAGGCTGGGGATCGGTCCAGTGGAGATTCGGCTGGCTCATGCTGGATTGCTGAGGACTTTCCTCGAAGGATTGGGATTGAGT
>SOKG01000165.1 GCA_004376205.1 Dehalococcoidia bacterium
GGCTAGGTAATCGTACCTGAGAGAATCGCACTATGCTACAATGCGGGCCCTATAGACAAGATAAGGTCAGCCTCTGCCAGCAAGAGCTGCGGCTTGACACCAGACCAGGCAGGAAGTTATGCTACTCCATGGAACATCAGGCTCCCCAGGCCTACAATTATTAGATCGCATGTAGTTAGTTCAGCTTCGACCACTGGCATGCTGACTTAGCTGAAGTGCAGGGAAGCAAAAAGGGGGAACATGAGCAAGCTTTTGGATAAGCTGGAGCAGCTCTCTGAAGGAAGAGCCCAGCCTCTGGGTTTCGGGGCTGCAGTGGCCAAGGGAAAAAGCTTACCCATGGTGATTGTCGCCAGCGTACCTGTGGGAGATGCCAAGCTAGCCGCCATCGCTGCAAAGGCAGGCGCCGATGCTGTATTGATGACCCTTGAGCATCAGGAGAAGGGTGACGAAGCACTGGCCAAACTCAGCAGCGCTAAGACCGATATTCCCTGGGGAGCATTCCTGACCGCAGTAACCAAGGAGGAGGTCGAGCAACTCATTGAGATGGATTGTGACTTTGTGATCTTCGCTCCAGACAAAACCCCGGCAGCAGTCCTGGGGGCGGAGAAAATTGGTAAGGTGCTTCAGATAGACCCTTCGTTGAGCGACAGCCTGGCCAAGGCTATAAGTCACTTGTCTATCGACGCTGTGCTCCTCGGCCCGGTTAGCGAAGACCAATCCCGCCTTACTGTGCATCAGCTAATGGTATACGAGCGACTAGCCGCTGGAGCGGGAAAGCACCTGCTGGCGGCCATGCCTCCTGGTCTGCCAATTGACGATATTGAAAGCCTGTGGGGACTGGGAGTGCGGGGAGTGGTGGTGGATCTGGCAGTCAAGAACCCTGAACAGAGGCTATCTCAGGTGAAGGAAGCGATTCAGAAGCTGCCGACTACCAGGAAGAAGCCTGGAGAGAAAATCAGCGCCTCACTGCCTGCTCCAAGGGAACGGTCGGAGACGATGCCGCCTGAGGAAGAGGATGAGGATGAGGAGTGGATTTAGCCCAGCACGAAAGTCAGCACAATTAGGATGATGATCATCATCCCAGCCAGAATACCGATCCTCTTCAGGTCGGCCCTCACGTATTGATAAGCGGCGGTCGCTCGCTTTGGCCCGGGTTTCGCCCTTGGCGTAGTCTTGGAGACCGGGGGCTTGATTGGCGTGGGCTCAGCTATCTCCTGAGATTCGGGCGCAGAAACCATGCCCGTTTGAAGAGAAGGTCTGCCTCGTTGTTTTTTCCTCTTCGCCTTACTCAACTGCGAGTACCTTGCGGCTACCCTGCGTGATTTCTTGGCCATCTTCCTTCCCGTCCTTTTGAAAATGCGCTTTCAGATTTCTGCTTCCGGCTCCTCAGGTCTCCACCTAATTCTAGTCCCTCGGGATTGCTTTGGCAAGTGTCTACAGCAGCCCGGCAAACAGATAGACATGACCCCCGCGATGTGATAGACTTTCGCTTACCCCGCGATGTTATGAACAGGGCTCAGGGGAGGCGAGGATGCGCGAGGCGATGCTCTACGAGGAACTGGCTGACTCCGCCGTTCGCTGCCACGTCTGCCAGTGGCGCTGTGTAGTCAGGCCGCAGAAGTTCGGCCTTTGCCAGGTGCGCCAGAATATCGATGGCGTCCTCCATATCCTGAACTACGCTGAGGTATCCTCAGTCGCAGTGGACCCAATCGAGAAGAAGCCGCTGTTCCACTTCCATCCCACGAGCCTGGTCTTTTCCCTCGGAGGGTGGGGCTGCAATTTTCACTGCAAGCACTGTCAGAACTGGCAGATCTCCTGTCAGGCGCCCTGGGAGGAAAGACGGGGCTCGCAACAGGTCTCCCCTGAGGATTCCATCGGACTCACCAAACGCTACGGCTGCGAGGGAATCGCCTGGACCTATAACGAGCCCGGCATCTGGCTGGAGTACACGCTGGATGGAGCCAAGCTCGCCAAAGCGGAAGGTCTATACACGGTATATGTGACCAACGGCTATTCTACCCCCGAGGCGCTGGACGCAATTGGGCCCTATCTCGATGCCTGGAGGGTCGACGTAAAAGGGTTCTCCGACTCCTTTTACAGGCAACTGGCCAAGGTCTCGCGGTGGCGGGGCATTCTCGAGGTCGCCGAGAGGGCGCAGGAAAAATGGGGCATGCATGTCGAGGTGGTGACCAATATCATCCCCACCATGAACGACGACGATGCCCAGCTCGAGGCCATCGCCACCTGGATTCGGGACCGGCTGGGCGAACTTACTCCCTGGCATGTGACCCGCTTCTACCCCCACCATGAACTGCAACACATACCCCCAACGCCAGTGTCGACAATCGAGCGTGCCTACGACATTGGAAAAAGGGTAGGACTTCGCTTCATTTACGTGGGCAACCTGCACGGCCATGAGGGTGAGAACACCACCTGCTACTCCTGTGGCCGTCTGGTGGTGAAGCGCGTAGGCTACCAGACCGAGCAAATTGGTCTGGATGGCTCCAAGTGTCGCTTTTGTGGAGCAGAGCTGAATTTTAGGACAAAATCCTAAAGGGAGGGGATCGCCATGATCAGGAAGCCGGTTGTCGCGGGTCAGTTTTACCCAGCATCGCCTTCCTCGCTGGAAGCGCAGGTGAGGGGATTTGTCGATGAAAAGGCGCCCAAAGAAGAGGTGATTGGGCTGGTCTCACCTCACGCTGGATATGTCTACTCGGGACCAGTGGCTGGCGCAGTCATGTCCAGAATCCAGTTCAAAGATACCTTCATCATCCTGGGCCCCAGCCACACAGGGGCTGGCAGGCCCTTCAGCATTATGACCGAAGGCTCATGGGAAACACCCCTCGGCGAAGTAGGAATCGACTCGCGACTGGGCAGACAGATCCTAACCAGGTCCAGGCACCTACAAGAAGACCTTGTGGCGCATTCATACGAGCACTCTATTGAGGTCCAGCTACCGTTTCTGCAATATTTCAAGCGGGACGTCAAAATTGTGCCTATCCTGCTCTCCCAGGCCGCCGCTTCCGTCTACAAGGAGATCGGTAAGGAGATAGCCGGGGCAGTCAAGGAGCTAACGGCAGAGACAGTAATCATCGCCAGCAGCGATATGACTCATTACGAGTCCCAGGAATCAGCGAGGAGGAAGGATACCCAGGCCATAGACGCCATACTGGAACTAAACGAAGACGAGCTCATGAGGCGAATAAGAGAGCTGGACATAACAATGTGCGGGTATGCGCCAACGGTAGCTCTCATCTCAGCAGCCAAGGAATTGGGGGCAAAACGGGCGGAATTGGTCAGGTATCAAACAAGCGGTGATGTAACCGGTGACTACAGCGCTGTAGTAGGCTACGCAGGGATAATAATCGCGAGTTGAAGGGGGAGGGAGAATGAGACCTGAGGAGATGCACCCACTGGCGAGGTTGGCCAAGGAGACCGTAGAGGGCTACGTCCGAGAGGGAAAGCTTCCCCAGCCGGCGGAGCTAACGCCTGAGATGAGGGAAAAGGCAGGGGTTTTCGTCACCCTCAAGAAGCACGGTCAACTGAGGGGCTGCATCGGTACCTTCGAGCCGACTCAGCCCAACGTCGCCGAGGAGACAATCAACAACGCGGTAAGCTCGTCAACCAAGGACCCGCGCTTCCAGCCGGTGGCCGCGGAGGAGCTGCCCGATCTTACCTACAGCGTCGATGTCCTCACCAAACCGGTGCCGGTGGAAAGCGAGGAAGAGCTTGACCCCAGGAGGTGCGGTGTAATCGTGGAGTGTGGGGGGCGGCGGGGTCTGCTGCTCCCCGACCTCGAAGGGGTGGACACCGTGGCGCACCAGATAGACATCTGCCGCCAGAAAGCCGGGATACTTCCCGACGAGCCGCTAAAGCTCTATCGCTTTGAGGTGAAGAGGTATAGGTAGATCCACCCCGTTTCGCAATCGCTTCTCAGCGAGGCCAAAGGTGCTTCGGCCTTACAGTACATTTGCATTCTAATGCATGAAGGATAGCCTGAGGGTAGCATGGACTGGGTAACGATTATTGCTATAGCGGCAGCGATTATCGGGATACCACTGACTATTTTTGGAGCATACATTGGGGTGCGCCAACTGTTGGAGTGGCGACGAGTGCGAAAAGACGGCTATGCAGTAACGATTCAGCAGGTGGAGGAAACGCTGCGCAAAGAAATAGGAGAGCAATTTACCAAATTCCGGGAGGAACTTGGAGAGGGCATTCATTTGTATGTAAACGGCCTACCGTGGAGTCGATCGAAACCAAGACGGCAGTGCTTTGAAGAAGGACTCACTCTCATGAGGCAAGCCGAGTGGCAGAAAGCTATCGACACCTTCAGGAGGTGCTT
>SOKG01000313.1 GCA_004376205.1 Dehalococcoidia bacterium
GATTGCTACCGCACTCTTTCAGGTTAGAAGGGGGAAATGTCGCCGTCTTATTGAGGAGCATATCACCACTTTAGATGGCTTACTTCCTGAAATCAAAGGTCGAACCATCTTCTGTGGCAAAGTCCCCCCCGAAGTAGCATTGCAGCTCGGGGAGAGGCTAGGAGATAGAGCTTTGCTCGTTGAGGGGGCGGGAGTAGCGCGGCGGGCGGGTTATCTTGCGGAACTTGGCTGGAAAAGGCTCAGGGAGGGCGATTTCGACCACTCCCCTACCCTACAGCCACTCTATCTGAGGAGGCCAGCGATTACGATCAGCTGGCGAGGGCAGTAGCAAATGAGAGTCCATTGCTGGGATTGTGACTATCAGGGAATGCCACCACGGATGATTTGAGAAGATATAACATCCATTCCCTCGGCGGAGCCCTCTAATTGTTATGTTAAGTCGATTGGGGATGAAAAAGGCCTGTCTTCTGAGCGGACAGCCCGGTAGCGGGAAGACCACTATAATCAAGGAGGTGCTCTCCAAGGTGGGGAAAAGCGCTGGAGGCTTCTATACCGAGGAGATTCGCAACCAAGGGATTCGGCAAGGCTTCCGGATCATAACCCTCGATGGAAAGAGCGCCACCCTGGCTCATAGCGACATCAGCAGCCCTTATCGTGTCAGCAAGTATGGGGTCGATATCAACAGCATGGAGGAGGTGGCAATTCCGGCAGTCAGAGAAGCCATATGTAACCGCGATATCGTGGTCATCGACGAGATCGGGAAGATGGAGTTGTTTTCATACTCCTTCAGGGATGCTGTGATCGAGGCACTGGAGAGCGAAAAAAGGGTGCTGGGCACCATTATGCTTGCTTCTCATCCCTGGGCTGATGTGGTAAAGCGACGTGCTGAGGTGGAGGTAATCTCGGTAACCAGATTTAACTGTAGCGAGGTAGTTGACCAGGTGCTGAGATGGCTGGAATCCTGATAAGCGTTCAGCCGCCAGCTTTCAGTTCTCAGCAGAACCCAAAAGCCGCGACCCTGTTCGAGTTTTTAGAGTTCTAGGTTCTAAGTTCAAAGTTAACCTAGAACGTAGAACATTTCCAAATCTGAATGCTGAGTGCTGATAGCTGAACACTAGTCTAGATTGGAAAGGCGAAAAAATGGAAAGAACCCTAGTATTGATTAAGCCTGACGCTGTTCAACGGGGGCTGGTGGGCGATATCCTCTCTCGCCTTGAGAGAACGGGGCTAAAGCTTGTCGCCCTGAAGATGCTCCAGATGGACAGGGAGATGGCGGAGCGACATTATGCTATCCATCGGGGCAAGCCTTTCTTCAAGGGGCTGGTACAATTCATTACCTCCAGCCCGCTTGTTGCTGCCATCTTCGAGGGCCCGATGGCGGTTGAGATCGTGCGCAAGGCTATGGGAGAAACCGACCCTGCCAGGGCAGCGCCAGGTACGATCAGAGGCGATTTAGCACTGGACATCGGACGCAATGTGGTGCACGGGTCGGACTCGGTAGAGACCGCAGAGCAAGAGATCAGCCTTTTCTTTGGTCCTCAAGATGTGCTCAACTACGAGCGTCAGGTCGAGCCGTGGATCATAGAATCCTGACCACAGGTGTCGCTTCGCCCCACAGCTTTTCGATCTCGTAATACTCCCGTTGGGGTGTAGCGAAAACGTGCACAATCACCGGGCCGAAGTCGAGGAGCACCCATCCTGAATCCTCGCTACCTTCCCGGTGATAGAGCTTGATGCCTTCCCTTTTCAGCA
The DNA here is from genome assembly GCA_004376205.1 of Dehalococcoidia bacterium. Classification (GTDB taxonomy): domain Bacteria; phylum Chloroflexota; class Dehalococcoidia; order SZUA-161; family SZUA-161; genus SOKG01. The sequence continues at coordinate 1,753 of SOKG01000313.1, forward strand.
CCTCACCCATGTCATCGCAGATGGCGCGGATCTGGCGGTCGCTGTCAGCACTGCAGATGACAAAGTAGTCGGCGAAGCTAGATACCTGTTTGATGTCCAGCATCAGGATATCAACAGCCTGTTTATCGAGGGCGACCCCTACTGCCTTCTTGGCTATCTCCGTGGATTCCAGAATTGACCCCATGCTCTGTCAGTGAATCTATTATAGCACGCTTGCCATCATGTTCAACCGAATCCTGTGATTGGTAGGGGTGTCAAAAGTCGATTCGGCCGTTTTATTATTGAAAGGGATTGACAAAAGCAAGAAACGTGATACGGTATTATTGCAAATGGAATCCTTTTGCAATAATCATCCTTGAACAGGTTGGAAATACATGGGGAAGATCGCCAGACTTCATAGTTTAGCCGGGAAGCGAACCACTACTCAGCGCAAGCTTCTACTTGACCTCATTCAACAAGCCGGGGGGCATCTGGATGCGGATGAGCTTTACCGTCGTGCTCGTGAGCAGGAACCCACTATTAGCCTATCCACCGTCTACCGCAATCTGAAGCTGTTTAAAGAGCTTGATCTGATCGATGAGAGGCACTTCGCTGAGGAGCACCACCATTTTGAAGCCAAGGCTACAGTTGAACACCATCACCTAGTCTGCCTGGGCTGTGGCCGGGTCATCGAGTTTAAGAGCCCGCTGATAGAGCGTATGAAGCGCCAGCTCAGCAGGCAGAACGGGTTCGTTGTCACTGATGTCGAGGTCTGTATGATGGGCTACTGCGCTCGCTGTCAGGAAAGTATGGCCTCAGGATAGGCTGATAGAGGGGATAACTTAGGGTAATTGAGGTGAGAAAAGGACAGCCTTTTTTATTGGCCCAATTTATTGCAAATGGGAAGCATTATCTAGAAAGAAGCGATAAATGGCAGCAGCTTTCTTGGTGACTTTGAGAGAGGGGCTGGAAGCCGCCCTCATAATCAGCATCATCCTCGCCTACCTGGCCCGAACCGGCAACCGCCGATACTTCAGGAACGTCTGGCTCGGAGTTGGCTCCGCGGTGGCAGTGAGCTTGGCAGTGGGAGCAGGCCTCTTCTGGACCATTGGCCAGCTCAGCGGCCGAGCGGAGGAGGTCTTCGAAGGGATCGCCATGTTTATCGCCGTTTTAGTCCTGACCTACATGGTCATCTGGATGAAGCGACAGGCGGTGAGTAGCAAAGCACATCTCGAGGCTCAGGTGATATCCGCTTTGGCGGCAGGGTCGGCGCTGACCATGGTCTCTCTGGCCTTTATCGTCGTCGTCCGCGAGGGCGTCGAGACGGTATTGTTCATGTTGGGCGTTCTCAACTCAGCGACCCCTACTGCAGCCGCCGTTGGCGGCCTCCTCGGCCTGGCTATTGCCCTAGCCATAGGATACGCTGGCTACAAAGGGGCGAGGTGGTTGAACCTCAGCACCTTTTTCAATGTCACCGGGGCGCTATTGATACTTTTTGCCGCTGGTCTCTTTGCCCACGGCATACATGAGTTTCAGGAAGCTGGGATATTCCCCGTAGTGGTCGAGCATGTCTGGGACATAAACGGCTTTTTGAACGAGAAAGAGGGACTGGGAAGCTTCTTGAAAGCCATCTTTGGCTATAACGGGAACCCAGAGCTTCTGGAGGTATCGTTCTACTTCGCATACTTGGCGCTTGCACTCTGGTACTTCTTCGGCGTGGCTAGGACTCCCAGCAAGGAAATCGCCGGTTCATCGGCAGACGTTCCTACGAGAAGTGGTGGCCAAGACGACGAGATCAGGCTATGAAAACACCATGGTGAGTGGCTTGTTTGGGCTTCCCGAGGAAGAGTTATCGGTTTTTCTGCGCCGGCGCGCCCTGGCCATTACAAAAAAATTACAAAGCTGTTAAGATACCATTAACTACAAAACGCGGCCCCCAAGATCCTCTCGGCGCCGAAGCTTGGAGAACAAGACTAATCGTCTTGTGCCGCTAGTATGTAGACATCTTCTTAGCTGGGGCCTTCTCGGAATTGAAAGCTTCCCGAGGAATAAGCCTTCTTGTACTCACAGCAGTTCTGGCTTCGCTGGCGAGCATCCTTCAAGCTGGAGCCTCGGGTAATCTCTTGCAGAACCCGGGCTTCGAGGATGGCACTGCTGGCTGGTCAACATATGGTGGCACTCTCTCTCAAGCTGGGTCGCCGGTCCAGAGTGGGGTTTTGGCTGTTGCTCTAACAAGCGACACTGCAAGCACGAAGTGGATTTATCAGACCGTCTCGATACAGGGGGGAGGGGCCTATACCTTCTGTGGTTACGCTCTGAAAAACGATCCCGATATTGAGGCAATTTTTCTGCGTATCTCTTGGTATGAGAGCGAAGACGGGTTTGGGAGTGAAATAGCTCATAGAGACTCCCCCACCAGCCTGACGGAGGATCACGCATATTACCGTCTTCTGACCACTGGTGAGGTCATTGCTCCACCAAATGCACACTCGGCTCGAGTCAAGGCTGTGTTAGATCCCTATTCTGATACACCTGGTAGTGCCTACTTTGACGGCCTCAGCTTTGTTGGGCCCACACCCCCTACGCCCCCACCCACATCCCCAC
>SOKG01000158.1 GCA_004376205.1 Dehalococcoidia bacterium
TTGCGCAGCTGGAAATGAACGAAGAAGCGGAGCGGCTGATTTATCTTCGTGACCAATTAATTGAGGGTCTGCGGGAGAGGATCGACGGTATGCAACTGAATGGTCATCCCGGGAAAAGGTTACCCAACAATGTCGATGTGAGCATCCAATTCGTTGAGGGAGAGTCAATGCTTCTTAGACTGGATATGGAGGGTATCGCTGCCTCTACCGGCTCGGCCTGCAGCTCCAGCACCCTTGCGCCATCGCATGTCCTGCTGGCGCTGGGATTGTTGCCTGAGCAGGCTCATGGCTCATTGCGATTTACCCTGGGAAGAGAGACCACCAAGGAGGAAATAGGGCGCGTTTTAGAGGTATTGCCCCCCATCGTGGCTAAACTAAGGTCCATGTCTCCACTATTGAGAAGTAGGGCATAAACAGGAGATTACGAGGATGTCTGCAGACACGAGGTCGCTCTATAGTGAGAAGGTGATGGAACACTTCAGAAATCCCAGGAACGTAGGGGAGATCGAAGATCCTGATGGCACTGGTCATGTGGGGAACCCCGTTTGCGGCGACATAATGGAGCTCTATATCAGGGTGAAGAATGGCGTTATCACAGATGCCAAATTCAAGACCTTTGGCTGTGGCGCAGCCATTGCCACCAGCAGTATGATCACTGAGATGGTAAAAGGAAAGAGCATAGAAGAGGCATTAAAGATCTCAAATCACGCGGTGGCCGAAGCCTTAGACGGGCTGCCACCGATTAAGATGCACTGCTCAGTTTTGGCCGAGGAGGCCCTTAGATCGGCCGTCAACGACTACTTGAACAACCGCGAAAAGAATGGATTGAAGAATGAACGGTCTTCTTGAGATCGGAGAAAGCTGAGAACTATGGCCCGAGTAATGGTAGCTATGAGCGGTGGAGTGGATTCATCGGTCGCTGCTGCCCTTCTCAAAGAGGAGGGTTATGAGGTCGTCGGGGTGACCATGAGGATATGGAACGGCGAACCTCTTCCCAGTAGAGAGAAGACTCGTGGTTGCTGCTACGGCCCAGAGGAAGAGGACATAGCGGACGCCGGCAAGGTTGCCCAGGCCTTAGGGATTCCCTTCCACGTTCTTGACCTCAGACGAGAATACAAAACCGAGGTTCTGGACTACGTTCTCCGAGAGTATCTGTCCGCAAGAACGCCCAATCCTTGCGTTCAATGTAATCGCAGCGTTAAGCTGGATAAGCTGGTCGAAAAGGCTTGGCAAGCTGGCATTGGCTTTGATTATGTCGCTACAGGCCACTATGCTCGGGTGGAATGGGCGGAAAGCAAGGGTCGCCATCTACTCAAAAAGGCCAGAGACGAAACCAAGGATCAGTCCTACTTCCTCTCCTCTTTGTCCCAGGCGCAACTCGGCCGCTGCCTTTTTCCCTTGGGCAACCACACCAAGAAAGAGGTGAGGAGGTTGGCTTCCGGTTTTGACCTCGACGTGGATGATAGGCCTGAGAGTCAGGATTTTGTCGCAGGAGGTTATTCCTCTCTGTTGACGGCAGCCGCACGACCGGGTCCCATTCTTGACAGGCAGGGGAACGTCCTGGGTGAGCACCGAGGAATCCCGTTTTATACCATTGGCCAACGCAAAGGGCTGGGCGTATCGATGAGCAAAGCTCTTTATGTTACCAGTATTGACCAGAAAAGAAATGCCGTCGTCGTCGGAACAAAAGAGGATGTGTATGGAGACGAGCTTATGTGCGCTCAGCTGAACTGGATAGCGATACAAGGGCTGAGACACCCTACCAAGGTAAAGGCGAAGATAAGGTCCAGTCACAGAGAGACTGAAGCCGTGATAGCTCCCCTGGGCAAGGACGAGGTGCATGTCAAGTTCGAGGAGCCGCAGATGGCGATTACCCCGGGGCAGGCGATAGTCTTCTACAATAGAGACGTGGTTCTGGGTGGCGGCACAATAGAACGGACAACGAGGTGACATCTTGGCCAGGATTCTTGCTGTTTGTAAAAGTGAAGAGAAGGGGACCAAGAAAGAATCAGTGATGGAAGGGTTGCTTGAGGAGGAGTTTGGTCTCGTCGGCGACGCCCACGCCGATTGCTGCACACACCGTCAGGTAAGCCTGCTGGCCATTGAGAGCATCGACAAGATGCGAGGAGCGGGTTTCGATGTGAGCGCCGGCGATTTTGCCGAGAACCTGACCACCGAAGGTGTTGACCTGGCCTCGCTGCCTGTCGGCACGCGCCTGTCCATCGGGCAAGACGCGATCCTGGAGGTTACCCAGATTGGCAAAGAGTGCCATACCGGATGCGCTATCTTTCGTCAGGTAGGCAAGTGCATAATGCCCAAAGAAGGGGTGTTCGCCAGGGTAATTCATGGTGGAGTAGTGAAGGCTGGAGACGAGCTTAAGGAGCAGGCAGGATTGAGTCGTGGTTACCATTAGAGAATCGTCCTTGGTGGATAGGATTCTGAAACTGAAGAAGACGAGAAACGCCGTTATTCTCGCCCATAACTACCAACTGGGCGAGGTTCAAGACATAGCGGATTTCGTCGGTGATTCCCTGGAGCTAAGCCAAAACGCTGCCAGGACCGGTGCCGATGTAATCGTCTTTTGTGGAGTTCATTTCATGGCGGAGACAGCCTCCATACTCTGCCCGGACAAAGTGGTCCTGCTGCCCGATGCTCATGCTGGCTGCCCTATGGCCGACATGATCACCGCCGAAGGGTTACGACAAAAGAAGCAGGAGCTACCGGGGGCCACCGTAGTCTGCTACATAAACTCCTCAGCAGAGATCAAGGCAGAATCAGACGTCTGCTGTACATCTGCCAACGCAGTCAAGGTGATAGAAAGCCTGGACGGGGCCAATGAGATCCTATTCGTCCCTGATCAATACCTAGGTGACTATATTGGGAGCAAGACCGGAAAGAAAATGATACTGTGGCCTGGTTTCTGTCCCACGCACCTCAGAATTCAGCCACAGCATATCGTTAGGTTGAAACAAGAATATCCGCAAGCCAAGGTGATAGTCCACCCTGAATGTCATCCAGAAGTGATCAGCCTTGCCGACGAGGTACTGAGCACAGGGGGAATGTGCAGATACGTCAAGGAGAGCGAGGCGGAGGACATAATCGTGGGGACGGAGATCGGGATAATTCACAGGCTGCGAAAGGAAAGCCCCCGCAAAAGGTTTGTCCCTGTTTCCGAACAGGCGATCTGTCCCAGAATGAAGCTGATCAGCCTGGAGAAAATTCTGTGGTCTCTAGAAGATATGGCACCCGAAGTGAAGGTTCAGGAGGAGACTCGCCTCAAAGCAAAGGCAGCCGTGGACAGGATGCTGGAGATAGGCAGGGGATGACGGCGGAGCAGACTGAGACAACGCATGTCCTGATTGGAGTGGGTGCCCGGGGGCTCAACACTAATTTCCATCTCCTCAGTGTTTATTTCTAGAAACCGTGAGCCAACCTACCGCGGTGCCTGGCATATCCAGCCTCCTCACGCCTGCACGAGGACGATCACAGACTCCTCACGGCTACCCTGTTCGACAACCGACTCGCTGTGTTCACCCCTCAGGTCGCCCTGAAGCGTGTTTCGACTCGGCGAGAGACCCACGCCAGATAGTGGCCCGAGGCCTATAGAGAACGTCTGAAGTCGAGTACATCTATCACCGTGGCCCTTTGAACCGGAGGCGTGGCAGAACGTACAAAGTTCAGTGACTTTCCTGGTTACTTCCGTCCCGTGGCTCCCTGTAGTATACTGTAGCCGATGCTTCAATCTACCCTGCAAAAGGCTTGGAATCTATTCTTGAAGTGAATAGAAAGGAGGCTCGAAATGGCGACTAAGAACAGGCAAGAAAGCGGTGAATATGCCCTCAAGATGGCAAAGGAGCATGACGTGAAGTTCATCAGGCTCTGGTTCACAGACATCCTGGGCATGCTCAAAAGCTTCGCCATCACCGTCGAGGAACTGGAAAACGCCCTGGAGCTAGGGATGGGCTTCGACGGCTCATCCATACAGGGGTTTGCCCGCATCGATGAGAGCGACATGGTGGCACTGCCCGATCCCGACACCTTCCAGTTGCTCCCATGGAGACCAATGGAGCACCACGCTGTAGCCCGAATGTTTTGCGATATTTTGAGGCCCGGCGGCAAGCCCTTCGATGGCGACCCCAGATATGTCCTGAAGAGAAACCTGAAGCGGGCTGCGGAAAAGGGTTACACCCTCTATGTCGGGCCTGAGCTGGAGTACTTCTACTTCAGTGACTCCAAGGGAACCGAGACACTGGACGAGGGTGGTTACTTCGATATGACAGCTCGAGACACAGCCACCGACCTGAGGAATGAGACAGTCCTCACCCTTCAGGAAATGGGCATCGGCGTTGAGTTCTCCCATCATGAGGTTGCTCCCAGCCAGCATGAGATAGACATGCGGTATACCGATGCCCTGACCATGGCCGACAACGTGATGACCTACCGCCTGGTAGTCAAAGAAATAGCCCTACAGCACGGGGTCTACGCTACCTTCATGCCCAAGCCAGTGTTCGGCGTCAACGGCAGCGGCATGCACGTGCACCAGTCGCTATTCAAAGGTGAACAGAACGCCTTCTTTGATGCCAAAGACCCCTATCACCTCTCCAAGACGGCCAAGTGCTATATAGCCGGGCTGCTGCAGCATGCCCCCGAAATCACATCCGTCACCAACCAGTGGGTCAATTCCTACAAGCGGCTGGTTCCCGGCTACGAAGCGCCAATTTATCTTTCCTGGGCGCGGCGCAACCGATCAGACCTGATCAGGGTACCGGAGTACCAGCCGGGCAGGGAGAAGTCCACCAGGATAGAGTTCAGGTCTCCTGACCCTGCCTGCAACCCCTACCTTGCCTTCAGCGTAATGCTCGCCGCCGGGCTGGAGGGGATCGAGAAGGGATACGAAGCTCCAGAGCCTGTGGAGGAAAATGTATATGAGATGAGCGACGAGGAGCGGGAAAGAAGGGGAGTAGGGACTCTACCCGGCAGCCTCATTGAGGCCATTCAGGTCACCGAGAAGAGCGAGGTCGTGCGAAAAGCCCTTGGCGACCACGTTTTCGATGCTTTCATAAAAAACAAAAGGATCGAATGGGACTACTACCGGACTCACGTGTCGGAATATGAGCTTAAGAGATACTTGCCGATCTTGTGAATCGAACGTAGTCCACCGTGTCTGTAACAGTCAACAGGAGGCGGATACGGATTGGCATGGCCCAGACGAACACTGAGGGATTGACAAAGTCATACAAAAGTGGTAAATCTAGTACAGTCCGTTCCTTACTGAGACTGCGGACTAGAGGCACGACTCAATATGAGCCTTCAGTCCCTACTATGCTTGTATTGCGGACTAAAAGCTTTTCGCGAATCAGTTGCGCCGTGTCTCTCAAGCCAGGAAAACCGCCGATTGGCACCAAAGGGTTGTCCGGCGATGATAGTACTAACGGGGCTGCCAAATGATCAGAATGGGCCATCTGCAGTGAACCAAAAGGCTGTTGACAGTGATTATGAGCGATGCTATGCTTGGCGCAGCCCTCAGCAACTCCAGAATCAGGACTTTCATTGCCTCGCACATCTGGTAAAGGAGTATCGGTCATGAAGCGAAAACGATTTCTTGCAATATTTGTTACATGCTCGATTTTGGCAATGGTGTTGGGCACAGCCACGACTTATGCTCAGGATGGGCCTCCGTCGCCTGCAATCATATCATCCCATGTTGTCGAGAACATCGATGGCACCGACGTGACCGAGGGTCACCTGATGGCTGGTGACACCTACACGGTCTCCTTTACGGTCAACGTCGGCGTTGATCTAGCCGATAATACACTGATCCTGTCCACTCCCATGGAGAAAGTGGGTGACAGGTATTGGCAGCTCGAAAACGCTTATGAGGGGGTGGATACTCAGTTATGGCAGCCAGGCCTATCCCAAATCGAGTTCAACGTGGTCGAAGGTGACGCTGAGTTCACACTAAGGGGGTCCGTACCTTCAGACTACACCTCGCAGGAGCTGCCTAACGAAGAGTACCTTCACTTCCCTAAGTCTATCTCTTTGATACAGCTTTCCCTCGGTCCAGATGGTGATCAACTAGGGGAACGTAGTCTGATTGTCAAGGATCAGGCAATACTTGCCTATGAGCAAACGCTGGCCGACAAAGAACTCTTACTGCAAGAAGCAACCACCGACCCCAATGAAGCCGACCCAAAATATGTGAAGCTGGTAGAAGACGTAATAGACCGTGCCGAGGATCTCTACGCAAACGGATATGTCGAGAACGCCAAAGATTTGCTTGATACCCTACCCATCTCTGTTTCCGGGTTCCCAATACCGGTGTCAGAAGAATCATCCCTGCCCTACCTCATTGGAATTATCGTGCTTGCAGTCATATTGATTGTTTCCGTTGCCCTTTTTCTCAGGGCAAGGGCCAATAGCAGCTTCATTCGCCAGCAAGTTGATGAGGAGGCCGGAAGACTGGATGTGCTCTCGGTCAGGATATCCAAAATCAATAAGCAGCTCGGGGAAGACGTCGAGCAGGTGAAGGAGCAACTGGAGAGGATTATTGGGAGGTGACCGAATGGCTCGTGTTGGAAGCTATAATTCGGCTATGCAACTCATAGGCCTGGGGGGAGCAGGGGTCAACATATTAGAGGCCTTCATAAATAACCGAAGGGAGCTTATTCCTCTGCTCAAGAAGGAAGGCATCCGGATATCCTGCCTGGCCATCGATGTGGCGGATCATGATATCCAGAGCTTAGAGGCCTCAGCAAAGAATCTCTCAGAGGAACTTAGAGAAAAAGGCATTCCCTCGGATAAAATGTCGCTTATCGCTAAGTCGGTTAAATTCCCTACGCCGGAAAGCATGTTTGATTTCATCAAGAAATATCCAGAGTACTTGAGCCGAGAAGGGGTTGCCACCCCTGAAGACTACCAACCCTGGCTGGCCTCGTCCATGGATATACCGCCACTGGCAGGAGGAGTGGGCCGGCGAAGGGCTCTTTCCAAAGCGATATACGGTCTGAACTACCATCATCTGAGATTGCTGGACAACTATATGGACAGCTTCAAGGAACATCTGTTCACTTCCACAATCCAACCCGTCGTCTTCGTGATCTACGGGCTTGGTGGTGGCAGCGGCAGTGGCATGGTGCTGGACTTCACCAGGCATTTGAGGAAGAAACTCGGCAGTGGTGTGCCCATAGTCGGTTTGTGTGTGCTCCCCTGTGCTGGAGACGACCCTCCAGCCAAAGGGACCTCAGCCTACAGCGCCCTCGTTGAACACGGCCTAGTCGTCGACAAGCAAAGCAACGCCAGGATAGTTAGACAATTTGGCAATACCTACGAAAACCCCTTCAGCGCCTTTCTGGTCATGCCCTTGGGGCCAGCCTATAGCAAGACTGCCAGTTTGATCGATGCCAAACAAATCATCGACAATGCCATTGTTGATGTCTTGATGAACTCTCTCAGCTTTGATCTGGCAGACCTATTGAGCAACATAAGTTCAAATATCGACATGGAGGGCAAATGGCTCCATGTGTTATCCACACTCAAGATAAGCTATCCAGTAACCGAATTCATAGAGCTCACCAAAATATACCTGAGCCGGCTGGATAAAGTCCGGGCGCTGAGGCGAGAGAAGATGGAAGTATATGGGGGAACGCATCCTACGGAAGCTGGCGGCGTTGCCAAAATTCTTAACATTTGCTACCAAGACCTGAAAGAGGTCTACCGCCAGCTACTCATCGACGCGGGTAAGTACAGTGCCGATAGCTTCGACGAAGCGGTTGACAGCCTGATCAACGCCGACCGTTCTGTGGAAGCCGAGTACATAATGCACCTGAAGGGAGTAGATGACTCCATCAGAACCCAGGTCAACGAACTGGGGCGACCGGTAATGGCAATAGGCCTGAATGCGCCTGAAGGAACGGTGGAGGCGATGATCCGCAATCAAGCATCTAGGCTCATCGACCTCGGGGGCTGCATCTCCAAGAACTATAGTGAATTCCTTGCTGAAGTGAATGATGTTCTCGATAATCTGAGGGACAGCCTACCCAGCGCTCAGCAATTGACCGCCAAGGAGGTGCAGTTGGTTGGCGATGTAGCTGAGCTTGCATCCATGATTAGAAGCTACCTCGGCAGCCTCAGGCTCTACCTGGAGACCAAGAAGCTAGCTGACAAGCTGCAGAAACAACTCCTGAAGGGGGAGCGGAGCGAGGCCCAAGAGTCAGCGCTGACCAAGGTAGAACGAATCATAAATCCCGAGCTGGTGGTTTTGTTCTCGCTACTGTCCTCCATGTTCACCCCCCTGACCACTCAGCTCAAGAGCATGGATTCTCAACTGGTCAACTGCCGCCGAGTGAAGAGGGTATTGGAAGAGGAGATATCGATACTCACCTCCAGCCTCAATAACCTCGAGCTAAATCGCAAATCCAAGCAAGTTGAGAGAAGCCGCGCTAGCAGAGAGATGCAGGAAATCAAGTTAGGATTTCTCTCCAGTGGGAAGAAGAAGCTCTGGGATGAGAAAGGAAGGAAATTAGACCATGCCTTGGCATCAGTAGATGAGGATATTCGCCTGGTAAACGAGGAGTTGCTCAAAGTTCAGGAGAAAATGGCTGAGTATTCAGGCATTGAGAGAAGGTTCGAGGTCAACTCCGAGTACCGAAAGCTTCTGACAGCTATAGCGGGGATCTCCAACCGCCACTACGAGAAGATGAACGAGATGGTAAAGGACAAGGGATTCTACGACCGAACTGCAGAGTTGACCGAGGATGTCCAGTTGAAGCTCATGCAAAGGATCCTGATGGAGGATGAGGCCTCGCTGTCCAATGAGAACATCCTCAAAGAGATAATAGACAAAGATCATCTCAAAGAATACCTGTCAAGCGTGCTCGGCATCTTCAGGGTCCCGGGCGTAATGGGCCTGACCTCCCAATACAAGACAGACTACATCTGGTTTGCTGTGGTATCACCACGCGGCATCTGGGACCACGACCTGACTGCAGACGTAAGGGCCACATTGTCGGGCTATGTGAAGGAGGATGCGTCGAGAAGTATCGCTATAAGGGAGATCGATTCCACCGATCCCTGGACCGTGAGGTTCATGGTAATCTCAGCCAAGGCAGAGCCCCAGCTCCTGGAATGCTACAGTGAGATGAAGCACATATACGAACACAGCACAACGGAGGAGAGGACGCTGGCACATTCGTTCCTGCTGGAACACGGTATCCAGGCGTCCATGGAAACGGAGCCCACTGAGGTCACACCGGGGGATACCATCAAAACTGAGCGGTGAGCAAGGTCCCCGCCGTTCGTCTCGGCTCCGAAAGAGTGGGGGAAAGCAGTATGGAACCCACCCTGCAGCTTTCGCAGGTAGAAGGAGACGCAACTGATCAAGCTTTGTTGCAGCAGTATGGGATCGCGAGCAACGAAGAAGCATTCCGAACACTGCTAGGCAGAGCGTCAACATCTGTCGTCTTTCTGGCATCTTCCCTTATTGTTTACCTTCTACTCCCCTTTTATCCGACCGCGATGTCGGTTTTCCTGGCGATAGTGTCTGCGGTCATCGCCTATCGCTGGCCTGCCGTCGCCCTTTCGATAATGCTGCTTTTCGCAGCCCCCGCCTATTCATATCAACTGGGAGTGACCATATGGGCACTGGCAATTATGGTCACGGTAGCGGTGGTGCTTCCGTACAGCTTCAGCAAGCTGCCCGGCGCATCCTTAGGTAGTGCTGCAGGCGCAGCAGCTGGTGCGCTCATGCTGACCGACTACTTCTTCCTCTCCTTGCCCCTGCTTGCAGGTATCACCCTGCTTCGGCTGAGAGGATCAGTCGCCGGCGCAGGGTGGGGGTTCTTCATGTTCTTGCTTTTCTACCTGCCCTTCCTCTTCGTGGCATCATCCCCTGTCGCTCAGGGCGAGACTGTCCCCCTCTTCACTACCACTGACTACCCTCTGCAACCAGCCATGAACGTCTTCGACCTGGATTCACTGAAGGCTGCCTTCGAGGGGCAGATCAACAGCAGCTTCAGCGCGTTTCAAGGCTCGTCCACCTACTTCGTTGAGGGATGGGGCGGAATCGTTCTGGTTGCAACTATGGTGATGGCCACAGTGGTTACCCCAGCGATAATCAATCCCTCAGAACGGACAAAGGAAGCTGGGGTCCTGCTCCGCTTGCTGGCACCACTGCTTATGCTGCTAGCCATCGAGCTAGTGTTCTTGGTGCCCCTGCAGCTCTTGCAGGAGCCTCTGGGCTACCACACCGGATTTGACAGTTGGGTCAACATCGCCATTGTAACCGGCATCATGCTTGCTCTGGGCAGCGCAGCCTTCCTTGTGGAGGATTGGTTGCGCCGCCGCAATCTCAAAGTAAAGCTCAGGAGCGATTTGGCTGCCGTTTCGCTGGACCTTTATGAGCTTCTGGACGAGACCATGAGACGGCTGCACCAGGTAGCCTCAGTGTGCCACAACAGTGACCTGGGGGATGAAAAGGCTGCCATCGCCCAATGCGAAGAGAAGGTAGCGCTCACACTCGAAAGCGTGAACGCTCTGGGACTACCGAGGCTGCAGATGAGCTACAAAGAGTTCTTGGATATGCGATCGCAGCTCTACAACCTCCAACGCCAACTCAAGAGCACACTCGTCAACCATCTCCTCGATTCCAGACGCGGTTACAAGGCCATAGTTGCTGAAGCCCTTGCCCTTGGCATAGCCGCCGGCCAGGATGCCTCTCAGATGCCGCCACCGTCGTCAGGAGATCAGGACTATGACAATGCTCTTGTGGAACAGGAAAGGCTGAACAGCGCCTTTCAGGAACTCGCAGGCAAGTTGGTCTCAGCTGGAGACACGGTGGCCAAAACTATCAAAGATGAGATCGACCCCGAGTTCTCGCTGACTACAATTGACATCGCCCACGGATTCCTCAATCAAGGCAGGTTCGAAGAGGCAGCGCGGACTATCTCCGAAGATCTGCAGATCATCGATGGCAGGATCGAGAACTCCATCGTCGAGCTTGCTGCCAATGTCATCGCCATGACCAGCAGCTTTAAACAGGTTATGACCTCCCGTCTGATTCCAGTGTTTGAATCGATCGGGGATTCGGGCTCGCTAAGCAAATGCTACTGCACTGTCGATGAACTGGAAGCAGTAGCCACATCGGTGCAGGGCTCCAGAACCCTTGCTGACATTATCAACATAGTTGAACAGAGCCGCAAGCTGGCCGACTTGGCCAGGAATACGGTTGGTGAGCTTGGACACAGGATTACCTCAATTGAGGCGGACAACGACCGGAGATGTCCACCGAAATATAACTGGGGGAAGAATAACCACGCCTGCGGCGAGGTGCAACAGCTTCTGGACTCAATCGAATCGGCACTGCCTGAACCCACCATAAGCAGCCGATTCAGCGTCATTGAGAAGACAGTGCAGGCAGTGGAGCAGCAGGCAAATATAATCAAACAATACAGTCAGACCAGCGAGCTGCTTATTAACTACCCCAACATAGAGTATGTGCTCCAAGAGTCGCTGAGAACAAACAGCGTAGTGGGCAGTTCAGACCTTCCAGTAAAGCCCAAGTATGCTCTGGAATACCTGAAAATGTATGCAGCCAAGAACAGCGACGAGGTCACATTTGACCCCAAATCAGGAACCCTCCAGCACAACTCTGGTAAGAAAACAAGCCAGGACGAGACATCGCAGTGAGCACTGATCATGATGAGATAACGGCTGACCTTGAAGAGGCGAAACTGCTTGCCCAGCTTAAGAATGTGGCATTGGAAAATGTAGGCAAGGGCAAGCTCTCACTCACCAACAAGCGGATAGAGTTCGAGAAAAAGGGCGGCCTCTTCTCCTCACCCCGTCTGGAGTTCTCCGTGGACCTTTCCAGGGTCTCCTCAGCCGAAGTTGATGACTCATCCAATAGCCTTGTCCTGGAATGGCTAGATGAAAACAGCGAACGCGTAGTCAGTCGGCTGAGCCTACCCGGAGGCGATGCCGCCACCAACCTATGCCGATCTCTGTACAACGCAGTCAGGTTAGTGAGACGCGAAGCCGAACTGCAGGAGCAAAGGGTTTGCTATCAAGCTTTCCTTTGGAAGACCGCCTACCACATATGGGTCGTGGTGAGTCTGCTGGTGCAAATCGTTCGAGAACTCACCCGTGAAGATTGGGACGCTGTGGATGCCTCTCTCTCCGAAGCTAGCGAAACAGCAAATGCCCTAGCTGTAGACGGCGCAATGGATATCTCCCACTTGGTGCACACGCTTGCCGAGACAGTCGCCTCCCGTGACGGGTCTTCGGTGTTGAGAAACGTGACGGCCACCCTGAAGGCCATAGGCACTTCATTGCACAACGAGCTTCCCACTGCCGAGGAGTGGAAGGAGCTGTCTCAAGAGGACTCACCTGGACTGAATTGGCGAGACATCCGATACATTCTCCTCTTCGCTGGCAGGTACAAGCTCCTATCTTTGTGGCAACAGTTGCACGAGAACAACAAGATCGATGACTCTCTGCCTCGATTGGCCAGGTTTTCATCCATCCTGGCGGATAGAATCCCTATGGAGTCCCAGCCTGGGATATCATCCGAAGAGGAGGACGCTCCCAGCACCATCAGCTCAGTAGAGGCAGCGGCACAGAGCCTTGAAAACTCGCTGAAAATGAACGCAGGGATTGCTTAGATGGTTAGCCGTGGCTCTGAGAATAAAGTCATTAGTTGCCCAAACAACCACCAGAATCCCAAGGACTCGGTGTGGTGCGATACCTGTGGTCTGCCCATTATAGACTATGATAGGGAGCTTGATCTTCTCCTCAGAATACTGGCTGAGGAGGAGCAGCACACCAGGTTTGCCAAGGAAAATGTCTTCCTGGGAATCGGAGAGCAGGGCTGCAAACTCGTCCATGAGTTCTACCGATCCTGGGGTAAGAGTCTCAAGAGCTCGCAGTTCCTCATGATCGAGTCGTCTGGTGAAGGTCAGCAGTTCAGTGACCTGCGGACTCAGCCCTCAGACCAGGAATACACATCCCCATCACTGTCGCTGCATCTCCTTCCTATGTCAGCGAGCAAGCAAGTGGGTTACTATGGCCTGGGCGAACGCTTAGCCAGCAATGACCCGACTCTAGACGACCGCTTGCTGCGGTGCGGCATCAGAGCCTCGACCAAAAAACAGACCGTTTTCCTATTTTCAGCATTAGGCGGGGGTACCGGCAGTGGTGCCAGTCCCTATGTACTCCAGCGGGCCCATGCTCTCAACCCTCACTGCAGGAGCCTGGTCATTGCCACGATGCCCGCTGCCGATGAACCCGATAGCGCACACTTCAACGCATTCTGCTCACTGTCTCGCTTCATCAGCGCCGATCAAGGGCCGCTTGCGGACATGATCCTCCTCATGGACCATGACCGGCTAATGAAGGTTAGAGGCGTGGGTGGCATGGGGGAGGAAATAGCCAGGGAATCCCTTCTATCCCATATAGTGGGAATACTGGTAGGTGCCATCGCCGATAGAGACTCCAGCCAGGCAGACCCTGGCTACCTGGCCAAGATGAGCCGCTCAATGGGTATACATGCTTTTGTCCCCTGCATGGCAGTAGGTCGCAGCATGGAGATCTTCGGCGGGCTGGCCAGCATTCTGGAAAGCGCACTGTCGAGCCGGCTGGCAGAGGTGGACAAAGAGTCCATCATGATATCCTACTTATTGGCACAGGTGCCCGAAAGACTGACGGCATCCCTGCAAGCTGAGACAATAAATGCTGAATTCAACAAGTGGAACAAACGCAGCTTTCCCCACCTTAAGGGGAGCGTTCTCCAGCTTTCGCACTCCAGCAGCAGAGCAGAGCGCATTGACCTCTGTCTCCTGCTCGGCGGCACCAGGTTGGCCATCACAGCCAAGAGGGCAAAGGAGGGATTCGAACGGTTCAAAGCCATCGCCAAAGGGAAAGCCTGGGAACAAGAATTCGGAGTAACTTCCGAAAGCGTGCCTGAAGCGCAGGAGGCTGTCAATCGGTATGATGCCCGGCTCGACGAGATAGCAAGTAGGACCTGATGCTCTTCCACTGGGACTATTGGGGACAGAGACTGTGGATGGTTCTACCAAATCCTTGATCAGAGCTCTATCTCCTTTAAGTCCGGGGCTACGATGAGCTCAGGCTCGGTAAGTGCTTGCACTTCCTCCGCTGTCCAACCAGGGACAACCTCCATTAGCAGAAGCCCTTGCGGTGTAACCTTGATCACGGCCAGGTCAGTAACGATCAGGTCTACACACTCCTTGGCGGTGAGGGGATAGCTGCATTCCTTGACTATCCGGGGCTTTCCCTCCCTTGTGTTGTGTTCCATGGTGACGATCACCCTTTTCGACCCGAAGGCCAAATCCATTGCACCACCAATGGTACCTCCACCGGCGCCTCCGGTGCTCCAGTTCGCGATGTCCCCCTTCTCCGAAACCTCGAGCGCTCCCAGAATGACTATCATGCGACCGCTTCTTATCATGACAAAGGATGTGAGCACATCGAACACAGACATCCCGGGCGCTGGGATCCAAAACCTTCCGATGGCATCGTGATAGTGAAAATCCGCCTTCTCTGACTCATCCGCTGGAACCAGAGGTCCGTAGCCCATAGCACCATTCTCGGTTTGAAAGATGACGCCCTCGACTGCGTAGGAGGCACAAAGATTCGGAATGCCTAATCCCAGGTTGACGTAGTCTCCGTCCTTCAATGCCTCTGCCGCCCTTTTCGCAATGCCTTCTCTGTCAAGTCGCTGTTTCATTTCGTACCCTCCCTTTGACCGAGTTCTCGATCGCTGCCTACCCGAACATCAGCTTCCGGGCGGGCTCGATCTGATGCAACTCATATATCAATTCTTTCAGTTTCCGTGCAGTGGCCAACCCATCTTCAGGGATTCTTACGACGCGGTCTACAAATATCCCCGCGCTTATGACATGCTCAGCGTCGATCTCGCCCACCTCGACCACCTCATTCACCTCAGCAATGGTGAAGTCCGCCGCCATCGCCATCACCGGGCCATCTCCCCGGAAAACCCCCTTGTACACTAGATTGCCCAGCCTGTCCGCCTTATGGGCTGAGACGAAGGCGTAATCGAGCCTTATTGGCTTTTCCAGGATGTACTCCCTGCCATCCATAACCCGCTTCTCCTTTCCTTCCTCCACAACGGTGCCCACGCCAACCGGGTTATAGATGCCACCAAGGCGGGCGGCACCGGCATAGAGCCTTGAAGACAGGGTGCCTATGGTGGTCTGCTCCACCTCCAGCCCCTTGTCCACGTATTCCTGCACAAATGCCGCGCCGCCCAGATGCGCGATACCTACTACAGGGGTAATCAGCTTCTTCATCTGGGGAAGCAGGACCGAGGGCATCACAGCCTTGTCCTCGCTGAAAATCATGGGTATGAAGCAGTGAGTGACAATGGTGAGGTCCTTCACGCCCTTCCTCTTGAGAGCAGCAATCAAGTTCTGGGGAGTGGCAGCGATCGCCCAGGAATCCATGCCGATACAGGCACCGTCAGGGATATCGGCGACCGCTTCGTCGAAACTGGAACACAGCTTGTTTACCATGCTACCTCCCTTCTGTAAGAGTTGGATAACTGCATGACTTGCTGGGCAATCCCATCATAGCCAGCTAATTTCAGCTCGGGGGCAAAACTGCCTC
>SOKG01000149.1 GCA_004376205.1 Dehalococcoidia bacterium
CCTCTGTACCACCCTCTCGAAGTCTGCCTCAGCTTTCTCAGCAGCCTCAGCGCTGTGGAACTGCGTTACTATCTCCCTGGCGAGGCGCTTCTTGAGTACCATGGGATTGACCGACTCGGCTGAAAGCTGCTGGCGGAACTCAGCAAGCTCTTTGTCGGAGACGTCGGTAAGGAGCTCGAAGTAGTCCATCATCAAGCTATCGGGGATAGACATCACCTTGCCGTACATATCCTCGGGAGGGTCCTCGATGGCGATGTAGTTATCCAGGATCTTGCTCATCTTCTGCCGGCCGTCGGTGCCCACCAGCAGAGGCGTCAGGAAGACATGCTGCGGGGTCTGCCCCACCATCTGTTGCAGATCCCTTCCCATAAGGCAATTGAACTTCTGATCCATGCCACCGAATTCCACATCAGCTTCGATGGCCACCGAGTCATAAGCCTGAAGCAGAGGATACAGCAATTCAGTGATAGCGATGGGACGCCCTGAAGCATGCCTATTGCTGAAATCCTCCCGCGCCAGTAGCTGGGCTACCGTGAATTTGCTCGTCAGGCTGATGACATCTGCCAGGCCAAACTTGCCATACCACTCGCTCTGCCGGCGGAGCTCCGTTTTCTCTCGGTCCACCACTTTGAAGAACTGCTGCATGTAGGTCTCGGCATTGGCACGGACCTCCTCAGCCGAAAGCATAGGCCGCGTCTGGGACTCGCCGCTGGGATCGCCTATCTGAGCTGTCCAATCGCCGACTATGAGCACAACCTGATGCCCCAAATTCTGAAGGTCCCGCAGCTTTCTCATTGCGACCACATGGCCAAGGTGAATATCGGGGCGGCTGGGATCAAAGCCCATCTTGAGCCTCAGTCGCCTGCCCGACTCAAGCAGGCGCACCAGTTCCTCCTCAACAATGATTTCAGCAACCCCACGCTTTAGAATATATTCGAGGTTTTTCTCCATCACATTCAGCTCTGGCAAAAGCCTATTTTAGTATCGACCTTGCTTGCTCTACGTCCCTGCTAATCTGGGCCGACAATTCCCCGGCGTCGGCAAACTTCATCTCTCCTCGCAAACGCTCGATGAGTTCGACAGCGAGTTTCTCCCCGTAAATATCCCCTGCGAAATCAATTAGAAAGACCTCTATAGTGCGCTCACCCTCGCCAAACGTTGGCCTGATGCCAATATTGGTCACCGATTTGTAGACTTTATCTCCGATATGACCCAGGGTAGCATAGACACCATCAATCGGAAGAGCTTGGTCTGAATCCACCGCTATGTTTGCTGTGGGAAAGCCCAAAACATGGCCCCGCTCCATTCCACCTATCACTGGCCCACTCAGCCTGAAGTATCGCCCAAGAAACTTGGATGTCGCTCTCATATCCCCCCGGGACAGAGCTTTCCTTATGGCGGTGCTGCTCACAAGAGAACCGCTCGATATCAGCGGTTCCACCACTTCAACAGTAAAGCCGAGCTCTTGCCCCAGGGTTTGCAGCGCAGCAACATCCCCCTCTCTCCCTCGCCCTAGAGCGAAGTCGGGGCCAACTATGAGGCCTCGCATTCGCAGATGCACCTGAAGAAGGCTGACAAACTCTCGGGCGCTCAGTGCGGCAACCTCAGTGCTGAAGTCAAGAGGAACCACAAGCTCAACGCCAAGGCCCCTGAGAAGTCTGGTTCTCTCCTCTATGGTGGTCAAGCGGGCCAGTTTGGTCTGAGGTGACAACACATTTTGGGGATGGCTATTAAAGGTTACCACCCCACCCAGGAGATTCATAGTAGCGGCTTGCTGAGTCAGCCTCCTAATAAGGTGTTGGTGACCCAGGTGAATCCCGTCGAAAACCCCAACTGTAAGCAGGGTTTCACGTTCCGGACTAAAACTTGCCAACTCTGCGATTAGCTGCACATCACTTCTAGAAGCACGACTTTACCAACGAGTATTTTAGGACAACCCACAAGTTACGTCAAGTAATGTCAGCTTGACAGCCTATCATACCTAGGGTCAGTCGAAGCTGTAGCTTGACAGAGGCTTTCCCCCTTTGCTAAACTTGATATGTAGGGATATTTCACGTTACAGATCGAGGCATTTCCCTGTCAGCAACGATGCTGTATTTTGTTCAAGCGAGAGTTGATAAATAGAGGCGTGTCGACCCTTACTAACTGAGGATTCGGCATAGCCTCTATTCATGGTCATCCGCGAAATGGGGGAGCTTGGTTAGCTGCATAGAACTAAGCAATAGCAATGAGGTGAGACTAAAATGATTACCGCTGGAATAGATATGGGAGCCCAGGCAGTAAAGGTGGTTATCCTCAGCGATGGCCAGCTACTAGCCCACAGCATGGCTCACACTGGCTTCGATCCACTGGAGTCGGCCAAAAAAACGCTGGACGACGCGATTAAGCAAGCCGGGATTTCACGGGATGACATAAAGAGCATTGTCTCCACCGGCGCTGGCAGAAAGGCCGTAACCTTTGCTGATAAAGCCCTCACAGAGGTGACGGCTGACGCCAAGGGAATAATCTGGCTTCAGCCCTCGGTAAGAACAATTGTAGATATCGGTGCCGAAGAAGCGCGGGGGATAAGCTGTGATGCACAGGGCAAGGTGTTGGATTTTGCCAAGAATGACAAGTGTGCTGCCGGGTCCGGCGCCTTCGTCGAAAGCATGGCCAGGGCACTGGAGATAAACGTGCCAGAGCTGATCGAGCTCTCTCTTAAATCAACCAAAGAGGCCCCCATAAACGCTACCTGCGCCGTTTTCGCTGAGTCCGAGGTAGTATCGCTAATCCATTCCAGAATTGAGAAAGCTGATATAGCCCATGCTGTCCATGACGCCATCGCCTCTAGAGTATCCTCTATGGTGCGCAGGATACCGATAGAGCAGGACGTAGCACTGATAGGCGGGGTGGCTAACAACGCTGCCATTGTAGATGTTATGAAGAAACACCTTGGGGTTGACATAGTGGTTCCAGAGAACCCCCAGTTTGTGAGTGCTCTAGGGGCTGCGCTTTCAGCAGCTAACTGAGAAAGGGAGAGAGATGACAACTGAGTATTTCAGATGGACGGAATATTCCTGGAAACACCCTGATAAGGACTGGCGCAAGGCAGAAACGCTGGTTGGCGGCATTGATGTCGGCTCGGTGAGCTCGCAAGCTGCAATCCTCGCTGACGGCGAGTTATATTGTTATTCCAACACCCGTACCGGTTCTAGTAGCCCTGGTAGCGCTGAGAAGGCCTTGAATATGGCACTGGAGGGCACCGAGATCAAGGAAGGGGATTTGCAATACATTGTGGGAACAGGCTATGGCAGGGTTAACATCGCTATGTCTAACAAAGCGATAACCGAGATCGCCTGCCATGCCCGAGGAGCGAACTCCATGGGTGGGCCATCTATAAGAACCATTCTGGACATGGGCGGCCAGGACTTAAAAGGGATACACTGCGATGAGAGGGGCAAGGTTACACAGTTCTTGATGAATGACAAGTGCGCTGCGGGCACAGGGCGAGGCATGGAGGTGATGGCCGAGCTATTACAGGTTCCCATTATAGAGGTAGGTCAGATGTCCCTGGATGTGTCGGAAGAGCCGCCTCCAGTGAGCAGCACCTGCGTAATTTTTGCCAAATCCGAGGCAATCGGCTTGCTTCGCACCGGCTGGACCAAGAACATGGTGCTTGCCGCCTATTGTTCTGCTATGGCACATAGGGTGGTTGGGCTTCTGGAGCGCATCGGCATAGAAAAGGACTTCACGATTACCGGTGGAATCTCCAAGAATATCGGTGTCACCAGCAGGATACTGAAGGAACTGGGAGTCGAGTCAATCACTCTGGAGCCCGACCCTCAAATCGCTGGCGCTTTGGGAGCTGCCCTTTTCGCCAGGGACTTATTTCTAAAGTCGCGAAAACAAAGCTGATGGGATATGTATGTTTAGTTGGCTTCTGAGAAGGCTAGTGGTAATGCCAGGCTATATTGCAAACTATGGTTACACCAATGGTTCTGGAGATTACTACATCGTTGTTGACACTGATAAGTGCGATGGCTGTGGCGAGTGCGTGGAGGCATGCCCCCAAGGTGTCCTGGAGGTGATAACCGACGACTATGACGATCTCGTAGCCGCAGTAAGGGAGGAACACCACAGGAACCTTAAATATGTCTGCGCCCCATGCAAACCGGTGAGCGGACCAAGAGACATCAAATGTCAGTTGGCATGTCCCAGCGGGGCCGTCAGCCATTCGTGGTGAGTGCTTGTTCGAACGCTGGAATCTAGGTGGTGGCTCTTCACGTGAAAGGAGAGGC
>SOKG01000228.1 GCA_004376205.1 Dehalococcoidia bacterium
CTTCACGCCAATGATCCTACCCAGGGAGATGAAACTTTGGGAGCTCATACACGCAGCCGACGAACGCATCCCGGTGGAGGCGGTGGAATATGGCACCGATATGATTTACAAACTCCTGCAACGTTTCGGGTAAGAGGCGCATTGCCGCTCTGCTGATTGAAGGAGTGATCACCTTAGAAGAGGAATATGCTCAAAATTCATTTGAAGGGAGGAGCACATGAACTGTCCACGTTGCCACGCTGAGTTGACAGTCGAGGATTACCGAGGTATCGAGATTGATCGCTGCCCCGGCTGTGGGGGTATGTGGCTGGACTACGGTGAGCTCGACCAGCTTGAGGACACTGTTTTCGACAAAGACGAGCTCAAGGGGAGCTTGATGTTCCGCTCGTTTGAGGGCGAACTCGTCTGTCCTAAATGCGGAGGGCGGATGCAGCTATTCAACTACCGTGCCTACAATCTGGAGCTTGACTTTTGCGAGCAGCAACACGGAGTCTGGCTTGATGCTGGTGAGGAAAAGCGAGTCATGGAGCTAATGAAGCAACGGATTAAAGACATCGATCGAAAGGGGAAGGCAGAGGAAGAGTGGGGCAACTTCCTGGCGAAGCTTGGGTCGCCCTCTTTCATGGACAAAGTCAAAGGCCTATTCCGAAAGTAGGCTGCGCAGCACTGAATATAGCCCAGCCAGGCGGATTTGGCACAGGCAAACAGTGAATGAAGTGCTTCCTGAAGGCTCGCTTCTGGAAAATCCAGCCTTGCCGTCTCGCACCGGGTCCTACTATTAGGACTAGAGGCCCACCCTGCCCATCGACATCATAGCTTATGTTGATACCATTCACCCTTGCTTCGGATCCCGTCCCCAGCATACTAGTTGTGCCATTTCGTTGGGAGGTAGCTAGGCTCTGCAACTGTCGATATAACTGACGAAATCCCCTATAGTCGTGAGTGCTGCCATCCTTTCAAAGTCGATCTCGATATCGAAGTCGCCTTCCACGCGGATGATTATCTGCAGCCAATGAAGTGAATCGGCCTCCACGTCCTTCAGTGCTGTAGCAAGACCGATTTCGTCCCCATTGCAGCGAGCAACTCTGGTCATTATTTCCCTCAAATGCTCCAGGGTGGACATTGCCCCTCCTTTTGAATCAAAGCAACCTTGCGATAACCTTCTACTTTGCTCTAAGCCGAGATGAGTGCTTGAGCCCTCTCCAGCTCAGTCCGAAGCAGATTTATGAAGTCGGTCTCGACACAGGCCTTCGCCTCCTTAATTGTGTAGGCTATCTGAGGAGCCCGGCTGCTCCCGTGACAGACCATAACCAGGCCGTCTACTCCCCACAAGGGTGCGCCGCCTAACAGCGCTCCGGGGCTCATCAGCCTCCACAGCCTCGTAGTAACCTCTTCCAGCTTATCTTGCGAGACACTTTCTTTCAACTCGTTGAGTAGCCATTCTCTGACAGTTTCACCGAGGCCCTCGCAGAACTTCAGCAGTATATTGCCAACAAAACCATCGCAGACAATTACATTCGCTTTTCCTTTGGGTATGTCCATCCCCTCTACGTTACCGATGAAATTGAGCCCGCTCTTCTGCAGTAGCGGATAGGCTTCCTTGGCCAACTGGTTGCCCTTGCCTTCTTCAGACCCAACGTTGAGCAGCGCAACAGTGGGGTTTTCGATTCCGAGGAAAGCCCTGGTAAAGACACACCCGGCCACGGCGAAGTTAACCAGTTGCTCAGGTTGGCAGTAGACGTTGACTCCCATGTCGAAAACCGAGGTCTCAGGGGAAAGCTGCAGAAACGGCCCGCCGGCTACAGGGCGGTCCATTCCTGGCAGTGTGCCCAGATATTGCATGGCGCACACCATACAGGCCCCGGTGGAACCCGCGCTCACCATCGCGTCAGCTTCGCCGCTCTGTACCAGCTTGGTAGCTATGGATACAGAGCTATTGGGTTTGCGCATCACAGCTATTACAGGATGCTCTTCGTCTAGGATAACCTCAGCAGCATCAACGAGGCGAATGGACAAGCCGGTTGTATCGTGCTTCCGAAACTCGCTCTCAATTGCTGGCAAGGGCCCTACAAGGACAACCTCAACGCCTAACTCCCTTGCGGCCTGAACTGCGCCTTTGACTGTCTCAGCAGGAGCACAATCACCGCCCATAGCATCAACGGCGATTCTCACTTTCTGACCCGCATAACTCGATTCTTTCATGTTCCCTCCCATTTGTATATTCACCAATTACCATGTATGGCTTATCGCGTCCTTCGAGCAGACGCTGTGGCAGTTCACTTCGTGCCTGTGTCTGCAGGAAAGGAATCCCGGGCACAGGAAGGCTAGATTCTTCCTCGCTTCCTCTTTCAGCTCAGCTTTCAGTTGGCTGCCGTCTTCCCTGGCCATAATCAGAATTCCTGCTGGGCATGCCTCTACACAATAGCCGCAACCATCGCATTGGCCAGAATCGATTGTAATGAAGTAGTCGCCCGTGCCATCCGTGTAGCCATAATGAGCTTTCATATCTTGAGAGCCATCGGTATTGCAGCGTTCCTCTGCGAGAAGAGCTGCTCCAAGGGCACCCACTATCTGGGGGTCTTCGCAGAGGAGTGGCTCCATGCCGATCTTCTCTCTGATCTTGGCTACCATCCCGCTGTTCTTGGCAATGCCACCAGTGATGCTGAAGTCCCGCTCTACTGATACTCGCTTCAGAAGGTTCAGGCTGCGAGTGGCTATAGCCTCATGTAGACCAGCGAGAATGTCGCTCTTGGCCCCCCCCTTCCTGAAATGAGCAATAGCCTCTGATTGGGCGAAGACAGCGCAGATTGTATTGAAGGGCGTGGCATTCCTTGAGGAGAGTGACAGCTCTCCAATCTCGTCCAAAGAGGTGTTGAGCACTTCGGCTATCATCTCGAGGAACCTGCCGGTGCCTCCAGCACACTTGTCATTCATGATGAAGTTGGTCACTAGACCATTGCTATCGCAGTTAATTGCTTTGCAATCCTGTCCACCCATATCCAGGATAGTCCTCACGCTGGGAAAGTACCAGTTGATTCCCCTGGCATGGCAGCTTATCTCGGATATATTCTCATTGGCGAAGGGTACAAGCACCCTTCCGTAGCCAGTTGCGACAATGTATTGAATATCATCTTGGGATAGCCCAGTCCCCTTCAAAGCCCTCGCCATCGTTGTGTGGGCGGTCTTCACGCTCTCGGGGCCAGTGTCACAAATAACGGATGAAAGAATGGAGCCGCTACTCATTACTACAGCCTTGGCCGCCCGAGAACCGATGTCTATACCTGCGGCTATCACTTGTCTGCCCCGTTTCCCATGTTATCCCTTGCGATAACGGCGGCACCGAGTGAGGCGGCAATCTGAGGTGCGTCGGGCACCAGAACTTTGAAGCCGATCTCTTTCTCCAGGGTATTGACCAATCCACGATTCAACGCGACGCCGCCAACGACGGCGACATCTTTCTCAATCCCGATCCTTTTGCACAATGTCATAATGCGACTTACCACCGATGAGTAGATGCCAGCTACGATTTCTTCCTTTGGGGTGGGTGGGTCACGGTGTACGTGTGATATCACCTCAGATTCAGCGAATACAGCACACGTACTTGTAATCTCCGGCCTGGAATTGGCATGAAACGAGAGTTCTGACATTTCTTCCAGGGGCATCCGCATTATCTTCGCCATTTTTTGCAGGAATACGCCGGTCCCGGCAGCACATTTGTCGTGGTTCACCCAGTCATTGATGCGACCTCGTTCGTTAACCCTAATGACGTTGCAGGTCTCGGCGCCGATGTCAATTGCCGTTCGGGCTGAAGGAAACAGGAAGTGAACCCCTCGTGCCAGACAGGTTGTAATGGCTTTCTGCTGCCGACTGAATTTAAGGAGTTTACCACCTATTCCGGTTGACACTAGATACAGATTATTGTCGAGGTTCAACTCAGGTTGCCCCAAAGCCTTGGCCAGAGCTGCTTTGGCACTCAATTCAAGATCATCCCCCGATGGCGTAACAGTGAAAGAAAGTAGGTCGTTACTGCTAAGGACGGCTACCTTAATAGTCAGACTGCCCACATCAATGCCCAAAGCTTTCATGATACTCCATATTACCGATCTTC
The DNA here is from genome assembly GCA_004376205.1 of Dehalococcoidia bacterium. Taxonomy (GTDB): domain Bacteria; phylum Chloroflexota; class Dehalococcoidia; order SZUA-161; family SZUA-161; genus SOKG01. Next base: position 4,109 of record SOKG01000228.1, read on the forward strand.
TAGAAGCTCAAAGAACTGTTCCAGTTTCTCGCGCATCTCTTCTTCGGAGGTGAGGGTAGGGTCTACGACGTCACAGTCCACAGTCAGCATCGGCACATCCATATCGTTCAGGATATCTTTGAAAAGCTTGACTGTGGC
>SOKG01000031.1 GCA_004376205.1 Dehalococcoidia bacterium
CCTGGTTGCTCTGATAACCAAGAGATCGACAGAGGAGATGGGCCTGCAAACCGGAACACCTATTTACGCATCCTTCAAGGCCACAGGAGTTCACATCATCACGAGGTAGTGCCCTGCCCCCACTCTTGCATCTCCTAGTCCACAAGATTGATAATCGCCACCCCACCCACGATGAGGGCGATAGACACAATCTTCAGGCCCATTATTCCCCGGCTGAGGCGTTCGTCCAGTACCGCTGGAAAGGTGCGGCTCAAGGCTAGAGCATAGAGGAAGACGAAGAAGGGCCGAGCGCCCATGACGGTGGAGACCAGGGATACCGGCCCTCTCGCCATAGCCCAGAAGGAGAGGATGATAGCCCCCAGGGCTATGGTCTCATTGAAGGCGATCAACATCAGAGGAATGCCCCTGTCCTTCATGTCCCGCAGTTCCCTAAAGACCCTGGGGCGCACCGAGATGAGGGGCAGTATTGTGCCCAAGGAGATGGCAGTGAGCGAATACATATTCCAGAAGGAGATATAGTCCAGGGCATACTTGGTAGCGGTGTTAGCCACGCCAAAGAGCAGGCTGGAGGCCAGGAGCAGGAAGAAAGACTTGCGCAGTCGGGCCCCCCGCCCCGACCCCCCCCACCGCGCCGAGATGAGCACCGCGCCGGCTACCGTGATAACGATCGCCAGCCATTGCAGGTAATTCAGAGCCTCGCCGAGCAGGGGCACAGCCAGGATTGCCACGAACACCGGCTGCGTATGGACTACCGGAATGATCCGGGACACCTCCTCGGTACGCATGACATATAGCATTAGGAGGACCGCCACCGTACGGGTCACAGCCGAAGCAACAGCCACAAACCAGGGAAATGCATCCACTCCGCTGGGCAAGGGGTGGAGGGCTAGAAAAATCAGCCCATAGGCAAGGTGGATAATGCCCGCCGGAATGAGGAATGCCCACAGGCTGGGCATTCGTTTGGATATGAGGTGGCTGTCGATTACGTTCACCAGGCCCAGGGTCGCAGCCACCACCAGGGCAGCGGTAATCCAGGTCACAGCTAATCAAATTCGCTTTCAGGATATCGGTCAGTGCTATATCTTAACCTATGTGGAGGGAAATAGGTAACCCCAGGTGCGGATGAATGGCTATTCCACACGCCTCACATCCCGGTGGAGCCATGGCCTCCGCTGCCGCGCTCGGTCGGCATCAGCTCCTCCACCTCCACCAGGGGCATATCCACGACCCTGCTGATCACCATCTGCGCTATCCTGTCGCCGTGCTTCACCTCAAACGTGACATCCGGGCTGAAGAGGTACATGGTCACTATCACCTCGCCCCTGTAGTCGCTGTCCACAGTTCCCAAGGTAACCCCAACGCCCCTGGATGACAGGCCGGACCTGGGTCGTATCTGGACATCATATCCCCTGGGCACTTCGATCGCGATGCCGGTGCCGATGAGCTTGGGCTGGGTACCAAGGGCGATTACCCCGCCACCATCGATACAGGCGAAGAGGTCGAGGCCCGTGGCGCCGGGGGTGGCCCGCCGGGGGAGAATAGCGTGCGGCCGTAGCTTCTTAATCTTGAGTGCCGGTTGCTTCACCATGACAATGTCCCAATTCTAGCCCTCTTGCTGCGAAAATCAAACTTAGATGCGTTCGGCCTGAGCTAGTCGAAGGGCCATTCATGGTTCGACAAGCTCACCACGAACGGCATCTGGCATATCAATTATCATCATTCGCTGGTGGGCACTCGCCCATAAGGCTTGACTTACCTAATGCGGTTTAGCCACTGCTTCTCTAAACAGCGCTGGTGCGGAAGCGCCACATGGCAATGATGCCGAAAACCGCAGCAAAACCCAACAGGACCAGCATCTCGGGAACAACGTCGCCGAATTCGGCGCCGAAGACCATCAACTTGTTGAAGCCGGTGTTTGCCCAGCCATGGGGCGTTATCTTGGCTATAGACTGCATCCACGACGGGGTGATGAAGAGCGGCCACCAGCACCCCCCCAGGGCTGCCATCACCAGAGAAAGGAGCACTGCTACAGAGCCAGCGCTGCGCTGCGTCCTGACCAGAGCAGCCAGCATAATGGCGAAGGCCGAGGACATAATCACCATCATGACGGAGAGGATGATAACGGCAGCGGGAGAGAGCCCCACATCTATGTTGAAAGCCACAATACCCACCACCCAGAATATCGCTATCTGGATCAGGCCCTTGGCAGCCGTACTCGCATATATGCCCCCGAGGATAGACTCCCGCCTCACCGAGCTGGCAAGCAGCCGCTCCAGGGTATGGTTCTGGCGCTCCCGGACTATCACCTCGGCACCCAGGGCAGCGGCGAAGAAGACGAACATCACCAGATAGCCGGGGATAACAAAGTTGGCCGCATTCTCCGGCTCCACATCGCCCACCGACTGCGTCTCGAATCCGATGAAGGGCTCCTCTGTTGATACGGCTTCCTGCGCCGAGACAATCTCCTGAATGACTTCATCGATCGCAGCCTGGTCCCACGGATCCAATAGGCCCTGCTCAATCATAAGTTCCACCGTAGACCTGGCTGCTACCTGCGTCGAGCCGATTCTGGTGGCGATAGAGCGAGCTAGACCATTGAGAGCCGCCCTCGTGTAGGTAGCACCAGCGTCGGCTACCACTTCAATCTCAGTCCCATCACCTCTGAATATCCTTTCGGTGAAATCCTCGGGAAAAGCCAGGAAGCCATCCAGCTCCCCGTCCTCAACCGCCTGGCGGGCTTCTCCATAGTCCTCATTCCAGACTATTTCCGGTTCACCCGGATCGAGTTGGGAGACATTCCCGGTTTCCATAGCCCCGATTATCTGATAGCTGAGGCCACCCTCTGCCTCCCGGGTAGCCAGATGAAGCACCAACCTCTCATCCTCGCCACCTACATCAGCCAGGACGAAATTGAATATAACAACGAACATGAAGGGGAAGAGTATGAAGAATGCCAGAGCCATACGGTCTCTGGAGAAGATCTTCAAGTCTTTCAGCGCTATGAACCAGATATGACTGAGGTGTTTCACGGTTTCCTATCTTCCTCCGGGCATGACCCTGAAGAGAATTCGGCCGAGGAGCAGACCCACTGCAGCGGCCCCCGCCATCACCCCCATCTGCAGGCCCACGTCAGCTAAGGTGCCCCCTTCAGCTATTATCGTCTCAAAGGCATCGTTGGCGTAGGTATTGATGGACAGCTTGCTGAGGACATTCAGCACTCCACCTTCGGGGATTTCAAAGAAGGTGCCGCCCAGAATAACCGTAGCCATGGTGAAGAAGACGGCGATCCAGGTAGCCTGGTCCTCAGTGCGGGCAATCGAGCCTATGATGAGCCCCATGCTGCTCACTGCAGCTATGAAAATCACGGCGAGCACCATGGACTCAATAAAGGAAAGGGGAGTGAACATCTGAAATACCGCATAGGACAGGAGCAGCAAAATGAGGGTCTGTATGAAGCCACGAGAGAGGTTAACCAAGAACTTGCCCACAAAAAGCTGCCCCACACTGAGCTGCGTGGTAAGCAGACGCTCCAGAGTTCCCTTCTTGCGCTCCTCCACCAACATCCTTGCGGTCAGGGTTATGGCGAAGAGAACAAACATGGTAACGATGCCGGGCAGGAACTCATTGACCGGGTCAGGGCTGCCGCCCACTGTCTCCTCGCTCACCGCCACAGCGGGGGACTCGCGTTCATCCTCGAGGAGTCTGTGCACAGTAACATCTATACGGTCCTGGCTGATGCCGCTTCCGGCAAGAGCGTCGCTAACCTGACTTCGCACCTGGAACTCCTGGGCCATCTCCTGGGCCACACCACGGACTATGCTGGCTACTATCTGGCCCTCATCACCGCCATTGCCCCTCTGCTTGAGCACCAATTGCGCCTGCTCCCCAGAGGCTAGCCGCTCGGAGAAGCCATTGGGAATATAGAGAACCATCACCAGGTCAGCTCTATCCAACTTGGAATCCGCCTTCGACGCGGAATGCAGCTTCACATCAAGGTTGTCTATCTCCTCCAGCCGCTCAATGAGGAGAGCGGAGTAGAGAGCTCCACGATCTTCGTTTACTACGTGGGCAGTGCCGTGGAATTGGGTTTGTCCGCCGAAGGCACCGTACATCAGGGCGAAGATGGCTATGGGCAAGAGCAGGCTGAAGGCCAGGTCACCCTTGTCCTGTAAGTAGATGCGAACCT
>SOKG01000164.1 GCA_004376205.1 Dehalococcoidia bacterium
GGTTGGTATTCGACAACCCCTGGCGTACCCATGGCCACCTCCTGGTTGGCTGTGATGGCAAAGCGTCTATGTTATCTCAATGGTGGCACCGGCTGCCTCCAGCTTCTCCTTGAGGGTCGCTGCCTCGGCCTTGTTCACGCCTTCCCTCACCGGCTTGGGAGCGCTTTCCACCAGCTCCTTAGCCTCTTTCAGACCGAGGGTGGTTACCTCACGCACGGCTTTTATGACGCTTATCTTGTTGGCACCTATGTCCTTGAGGACCACACTGAACTCTGTCTGCTCTTCTGCTTCGGCAGGAGCGGCGCCGGCAGCAGCGGCTGGAGCGCCGGCGGCGGCCACCATTGGGGCAGCAGCGCTGACCCCGAGCGTCTCTTCCAGGGTCTTAACCAGCTCCGATAGCTCGAGGACAGTCATTTCTTTGATAGCGGCCACCACGTCATCTTTGCTCATCGCCTTGGTTTCCTTTTTGGCAGCAGTAGCGCGCTTCTTAGGGGCCTTTTCTTCCTCTGTGGTCATCTCACTAGCCTCCTCTTTCTGCTTTTCCGGGGCATCCTTGGCGGTTGCTTCATCGCTGGACATCTGTTGTTCCTCCCAATTGTTGAATTCTGGCATTCAGTACCGAGCTGAGGCCACGCATGTTGCCGCTGAGCACGTTCTGCAGCGAAACGATGGGGCTCAGCAGTAGTCCCAGTAGTATTGCTCGCAATACCTCTATGGAGGGCAAGGTGGCGAGTCTTTTTACTTCCTCAGAGCCGATCAGTTGGCTATCAATAAGCCCCCCCTTTATGCTGAGGGTCGTTTTCGAAATGCGGATGTAGTCAGCCAGGGCCTTCGCCAGTTGAAGGATGTCCTCACTGCCAAAGGCGAGCGCTGTCGGTCCTGTAAGCAGTTGGAAAAGCTCTTGTTTGCCTGCATTTTCAGCAGCGAATTTGGCCAACCTGTTTTTGACCACGTGGTATTCGGTGCCTATATTCCGTAGCTGGTGTCGTAGTTCCGACATCTCGGCTACCGAGAGCCCACGGTAGTCGGTGGCGATTACAAACTTGCTCTGGGAGAGCAGTTCAGTCAGTTGGTCTACAATCTGGGGCTTTTTCTTGGTGGTCATCCCTTTTATCCTCCTACTAAAAAAGAGTCCTTGGTGCCTGCAGCACAAGGACTCCTCTCATTCAAGAAGAATTGCCTCGGCAGGCACAGGTTTAAGCCACTACGGCACCTGCTGTCTTGGGCCTTATTCAGTTTTTATCGGAAGTAACGCCAGGGGTTCAGGCCCTCAGCGGCCGGGCACACCGAAAATGCCCATGCTACACATAAAGGTGCCTGGATGTCCTCCCTGGTTATGAGCTATTCCCAGTTCAACGTTCTTAAGCTGGCGGGATGGCTCTTCGGCTTTGCCCTGGACCTGCTTATATATCTCGTAGACTTCTCTGATGCCACTGGCTCCCACAGGGTGGCCGAACGACTTCAGGCCGCCGCCAGCATTAAAGGCTACCTCGCCGTCTAAAGCAAACGTGCTGGCTTCGATATCGTATTTGGCTGTTCCACGCTCGCAGAAGCCCATAGCCTCATAGCACATGAGCTCCGCGATGGAGAAGCAGTCGTGACACTCCACTAAATCTATCTCTTTACGGGGATCTTTGATTTCGGCCTGCTGATATACCTGCTGGGTTGCCCTGTAGGTTTCCTCCCAGTGCACCCAGTCATAGTCGGTCATCATCTTGCCGCAGCCGGGCCCTGCTGAATTGCCCAATGCCTTGACGGTGATATAGTCCTTCCTGAATTTTGGAGCGTCCTCAGCACGGCAGAGGATGGCAGCGGCGGCGCCATCGGTTACCCCGCAGCAGTCAAAGAGCCCCAGAGGCCAAGCGATTATGGGGGCGCCTAGGGCTTGTTCTACGGTTATCTCACGGCGCAGATGAGCCTTGGGATTGCGGGCACCGTTATAGTGGCTCTTCACCGAGATCATAGCGAGGTGCTTTTTCTCCGCTCCGTACATAGCGAAGTACTTGGTGGCTGCCAGGGCATAGCGCCCCGGCGGGGTCGCCTGGATGCCAAACACCGGATGTACGCCACCCATCGGCTCGCCAGAGCCCAGACCTCCGACACCTCGGTCCTTGGTCTTTTCAAAGCCAACGCAAAGGACGAGGTCATAAGCCTTGGCAATCAGTGCATAAGTAGCTGCCCTGATGGTCTCCAGGCCGGTGCCGCAGAGGTTCTCCACCCTGACAATGGGGATATAGTCCAGCTTGAGGGGATAGGCAAGGCTTTGGCCGCCGGCGAATCCAAGGGTGCCGGACCATGCCGCCTGGATATCTTTGGGTCCGACCCCGGCATCTTCGAAAGCTTCGTAGGCTGCTTCCACAACCAGGTCCCAGGCGCTGCAATCCCAGCGCTCCCCGAACTTACTGCAACCCATACCTACGATAGCAACTTTATCTTTAATGCTTTCCATCTTTCATCCTCCTTGGGCCACCCGCAGAGGACGGCATTTCCAGTAGTAGTTGCGAATACCGCGTTCGCTGTGCATCCATCTGAAGGTGAGCTCGACCGGCATCCCGTCTTCAACCTTATCAGGGTCGCGGTCTGTCATCTGGGCGTAGAACCTTCCTCCTTCATCGAAGTCGAGGATACATAGGATGATCGGGGGGTCGAGGCTAGGTCCGAGGAAATCCTTGCTATAGGTGAAAAGCTTGGCGCTTCTCTCTGCGAGGCGGATCTCCTCGAACTGGTCCTTGCTCTGGCAGTACATGCAGATCCTTTGCGGCGGGAAGTTGATATTGCCGCAGGCCAGACATTTCTCGCCACGGCAGTTGATGTTCCACCTGCGATCCCGCCACGAGATAGTGGCTGCGGACTGATTCTCCCACTGAGTCCATCCCTGGAGGAGGCCACGGTAGCGCAGGTACTTATCGTAATTGGGCAGAGACAACTTTGATGCCAGATGGTATTTTATCCCTCGCCGATCTCTTGCCTTTTCTATTCCCTCAGTGACGGTGAGGACGAAGGCATCTGCGCCATCACTGTAGTTGGCGACCAGCATTTTTTCACCAGCCTTTGCTTCCTCCAGCGCAGCGACTAGCATCATTAGTGTATAAGCAGTGCCGGTATTGCCTACCGTTGAGAACATGCTGTCTTGAAGTTGGGTATCGGCGTCAATATCGAGCCTTCTTGCCAATTGCTGATGTCTCCTGCCATTGAAAGCGTAGAGGACAAACTTGGAGAAATCGGCTGGCGTCAGCCCGCATTTCTCCATGACGTCCTTAACAGCCTGTTGAGTGTTTTCCAGATAGCCGTGGGTAATGATAAAGCGATCCTCCCATGATCTGACGAAAGTGTCGCCATCCAATCGCCACAGGTCCATTATGTCGTCATAGTGAGTATGACTTCCGTCTACGTTTGCGACTACGTCGGAGTTACCGAGAAGGATGGCGGCGGCTCCGTCTCCAAATGCCCCTTCGTACTCAGTGGAAGGCTGCCCTAATCGGCAGTCTGAGGCAACTACCAGAACCTTTTTTGCTGAGCCGGCAGCGATGGCATCCAGGGCAGCTCGCATGGCGATGGTTCCCGCTCTCAGGGAGTTGGCAAAGTCGGCGGTTATGGTGCTGCGTTTGAGGTCAAGCGCTTCAGCGACCAGGTTGGCACACTGCTTTTCTTTGTAAGGAGTCGTGGTGGATGCCAAGAATAGGCCTTCGACTTCAGCCCGGTCAATGCCCTGTAGGCAATTGTTCCCGGCTTCCACTGCCATGGTAACGCTGTCTTCATCGAAGTTGGCGACTGCTCTCTCTCCCGCGATAGGTATGCCGCCCCATGTTTGCCAGATTAGATCACGGCCTAGTCGGTAAATGGGTATATAAGCGCCGCAGGAAACAATCCCTGCCATTTAGGTCTCCTTTCGCAAAGTCATGCCCGACTATCTGCCGTGGCTGAAATGGCAACAAAGCCGACCGTTAGGCGGTAGTCAGAGAAAGGGTTGGAGTTAGATCAAGCTTAATTCCCGGTCCCATTGAGGTTGTTAGTGAGGCACTTCTAATAAATTGACCCTTGGCGCCACTGGGCTTTGCCTTGACCACGGCATCAACTATTGCGGCCAAGTTTTCCAGTAGTTTCTCGTCATCGAAGCTGATCTTGCCTAGCGGTGTATGGATGATGGCGGTTTTGTCCAACTTGAATTCCACCCGGCCCTTGCGAACGTCTGCAATAACCTGGGGTAGATCGCCGGGTTGTGCGACGGTGCCTGATTTAGGATTTGGCATCAGCCCTCGTCGCCCCAAGACCTTGCCCAGTTTGCCGATCCTGGGCATCATATCTGGGGTGGCGATAGCGACATCGAATTCGAGCCAGCCATCCTCAATCTTCTTAATCAACTCGTCCCCGCCGACATAGTCGGCTCCGGCGTCTCGGGCGGTCTTTTCTGACTCGCCTTGAGTAAGGACCAAGACTCGCACTGCCTTGCCCAGGCCGTTGGGCAGTAGAGCTATTCCACGAACTTGCTGGTCAGCATGGCGGGGGTCAACCCCCATACGCAGGTGGAGCTCAACTGTCTCGTCGAATCCGGCGTAGGACACTTGCTTAGCAAGGCTGATCGCCTCTTGGGGATGATATAGCTTATTCCCATCCAACTTATTTAGTGCTTCAAGATACTTTTTACCGTGTTTAGCCATGCCACTCCTAGCTTGTTATGTCGATACCCATGCTTCGTGCTGTGCCTTCTACTATCCTCATGGCCCCTTCGATGTCGATGGCATTTAGATCCTTTAGCTTGAGTTCGGCGATCTCGCGGATCTTCTCTCTGGGAAGGCTGCCGATCTTATTCCGCCTCGGGTCGTCACTCCCCTTTTCCGCGCCCAGCGCTCTTTTCAGCAAATCGGCCGCAGGGGGCGTCTTGGTGACGAAGATGAAGGAGCGATCTTCATAGATAGTTATCTCCACGGGAACAATCGAGCCTGCTTGTGATGCAGTCTGGTCGTTATATTCCTTGCAGAAGGCCATGATATTAACTCCGTGTTGCCCCAGAGCAGGGCCAACCGGTGGAGCCGGGGTCGCTTTGCCCGCTTCTATCTGAAGTTTGACTACTGCCTTGAGCTTCTTTGCCATTTTCCCAACCTCAATTAAGCACCAAATCCGGAATACGAAATCCTTTTGAGCAGAGGAATTTTGAATTTGTTCAGTGCTTCGAAATCAGTATTTAGATTTTCCCTATATGCCATGCGCAGGTATTTATGTCATCGTATGTAGCTTGCAGGTCACAGCCTTTCCACCTGTAGAAAGTCTAGTTCCACCGGGGTTTCCCGCCCGAAGAAGGAAACCAGGACCTTCACTTTGCCCTTCTCCTCGTTGAGATCGTCGACCACCCCAATGAAATCAATGAAAGGCCCGTCGATTATGCGAATGCTCTGTCCCCTGGCGAAGCCCACCTTGACCCTCGGTATCTCAGACTCCATTTGCTTGAGAATATGTTCGACCTCTTCCTTGTCGAGGGCAACGGGTTCGATTTTGCCTTTGTCATCTTGGGTGCTTACGATCCCAGTGACCCCTGGCGTGTTGCGCACAACGTGCCAGCTCTCCTCATCCATGACCATCTCGACCATGATATACCCCGGGAATATCTTCCTGGCCACGGTACGTCGCTGGCCGTCCTTTATTTCCATCTCATCTTCTGTGGGCACCACTACCTGGAAGATCTTGTCCCCGATATCCATGGATTCGATGCGATGCTCCAGGTTTGTCTTCACCCGGTCTTCGTATCCCGAGTAGGTATGGATGACATACCATTCTTTTTCGCTTTGTTCCATAAAGATCCACCCAATCTCAAAAGCTCAAGGAAAGAAATCCATCGATGCGGAGGCTGCTGTCACGGCAATACTGATCTTCTATTTCCTAGCCATGGTGTCTGATCGAGTCATCTGAACAGGATTGCATTCATCAATTCGGAGAACCCAACATCGATCACCCAGAGGATAATAGCCACTACCATGGTAACGACAATTACAATGGTAGTTAGATAGGTAGCTTCTTGCCTTGTGGGCCAAACCACCTTTCTTAACTCTGATATAGTCCCACCAATGAATCTAAACCTTTGTTTTCCTTGTCCTCTAGCCAAAATCTGGCGCCTCAATTTGCTCTCGGTGCCTGTCTATTTTGTCTCTCGGTGCAGACTGTGAACCCGGCAACGAGGGCAGAACTTGCTTAACTCCAGCCTTCCTGGGTCGTTCTTCTTATTCTTATTCGTGGTATACGTCCTCTCCCCACATTGAGTACAGGCGAGATGGATAACGATTCGGGCCTCAGCTTTCTTTGCCATTTCTTACTCTGTTACGGCTGTGACCAATCCTGCCCCTACTGTTCTGCCGCCTTCTCTGATGGCGAATCTTAGACCTTCCTCCATGGCTATAGGAATAAGTAGCTTTATTTTCGTTCTAATGTCATCGCCAGGCATTGCCATCTCCACCCCGCTGGGTAGCTCGATCGAGCCGGTGACATCCATGGTCCTGATATAGAACTGCGGTTTGTATCCGTTGAAGAACGGGGTATGGCGGCCTCCCTCTTCTTTGGTCAATATATATACCTGAGCTTCAAACTGAGTATGAGGCTTGATCGAGCCAACGTTCGCCAGCACTTGTCCTCGTTCCACGTCATCGCGTTCTATGCCTCTGAGCAAACAGCCGATGGCATCTCCCGGCTCTCCTTCCTCCAGCGTCTTGTGGAACATCTCTACGCCGGTGACGACTGTTTTCCTTGTCTCCTTCATCCCCACTATCTCGATCTCTTGCCCTACTTTTACAATACCTCGCTCTATTCTGCCGGTGGCCACAGTGCCTCGTCCTTTGATGCCGAAGACATCCTCTACAGGCATGAGGAACGGCTTGTCCGCAGCGCGCTCAGGCATGGGTATGTAGTCGTCTACAGCGTCCATGAGCTCCAAGATTTGGCCACACCACTCGCACTCCCTCTTGGCGCAGCCACACTCCAGAGCCTTGAGGGCACTCACCCGCACAATGGGAATCTCACCTCCGGGAAAGCCGTATTTGGGGAGCAACTCTTCCCTCAACTCGAGCTCTGTAACTTCCAATAGCTCGGGATCGTCCACCATGTCCACTTTGTTCAGGGCGACAACTATCGCCGGGACCTCTACTTGGCGAGCGAGGAGGAGATGTTCTCTGGTCTGAGGCATTACCCCGTCATCTGCAGCTACCACCAGTATAGCCCCGTCCATCTGGGCGGCACCTGTTATCATGTTTTTGATATAGTCAGCGTGACCTGGGCAATCCACATGGGCGTAGTGGCGCTTCTCAGTCTCATACTCGATGTGCGCGATAGCGATTGTCAGCCCTCTTGCCTTCTCCTCTGGGGCATTGTCTATAGATTCGAAGGAGCGGAACTGAGTAGTCCCCACGGTGGCCGCTAGAACTTTGGTAATTGCTGATGTCAGGGTTGTCTTGCCGTGGTCAACGTGCCCGATTGTGCCCACGTTAACGTGGGGCTTGGTTCGCTCAAAGACCTTCTTTGCCATGTATTCTCCTCCCGTTAGGTTTAATCTAGGTTGGAGCCCACAACCAGATTTGAACTGGTGACCCCGTTCTTACCAAGAACGTGCTCTACCGCTGAGCTATGTGGGCTGACTAGTGGTGGAGGGGGTAGGATTCGAACCTACGTAGCCATCTCAGGCGGCAGATTTACAGTCTGCTGGTATTAGCCGCTCACCCACCCCTCCGGACTCGTCCTGAGCCCGAGAGCGGATTCGAACCGCTACCCTACCGATTACAAGTCGGTTGCGCTACCATTGCGCCACTCGGGCCTTTTTCGACCTTTTTCTAATTCTAGCTAAGTATAAAAACAAAAAAAGCCAAAGTCAAGGCTTCCTGTATCTGAACACTGTCTCTCCGGGTGAGTCCTCTAAAGTGACGCCGAGTTCTTTGAGATCGCTTCGGATTCCATCGGCAAGCTGCCATTTCTTCTCCTGTCGCAGACCGGCTCGTTTTTCTGTTAGCAGGCGGATGACGCACTCGGCGCTTGTCGTCTCTTTTGCATCCAAGCCGTATTTGGCAGCAAGCTCGATGAGGGTTTGAGGCGGGATTTCGGGCGCTGTCGGCTCAATTTCCAGCGTCAAACCGAGTACTTCGGCAAGCTCTCGGAGGACATGATATGCTTTGCGTACATCCAGCCCCTCAGTATGCCCGCGATTTATCTCCCGGGCAAGGTCAAACAGAACAGCTGTGGCTTGCGGAGTGTTGAAGTCATCGTCCATGGCCTGAATGAACCGCTCTCTGTAAGGCTCAGGTTCTAAGAGAGTAGTTGCCGCCGCATCGTGGTCGACGTGAGCGGCGTGAAACAGTCTTTCCCGCCCTCTCTCCATTGAAGCTATGACTTCATCCGAGTAGATGATGGGGCTGCGGTAGTGGGAGCTGAGCACCCAGAGCCTTATAGCGTCGGCGCTATACTTCGCCAGCGCTTCGCTCACAGTTATCAGCCTGCCCGAGGACTTGCTCATCTTGTCCTCGCCCAGTTGCATCAGGCCGTTGTGCAGCCAGTAGCGTACGAAGGGCGTAACCGAGGTGAAAGACTCGGACTGTGCGATCTCGTTTTCATGATGAGGGAAGATGAGATCCTGGCCGCCGCCGTGAATGTCCACCGTATCGCCGAGGTATTCCAGGGACATGGCGCTGCATTCGATGTGCCACCCCGGCCTTCCCTGACCCCATGGGCTCTGCCAATATGGCTCGCCGGGCTTGGCTGCCTTCCATAGGGCGAAATCCATGGGGTGCTCCTTCGCTTCGCTGACATCGACGCGGGCACCAGCCATCATATCCTCCAGATCACGACGGCTGAGCTTGCCGTAGTCGGGGTCGCTTGTCACCCGAAAATAGACGTCGCTCCCTGCCTGATAGGCGTGCCCCTTTTGTATCAGTCCTTCGACCATCGCTATGATCTTGGGGATTTCTTCAGTAGCTCTGGGATAAACATCGGCTCGTTTCACGTTGAGGGCGTCCATGTCGGTGAAGTACTGGGTGATAAACCCTTCCGCCAGCTCTTGGGGTGGGATGCTTAGCTCATTGGCTCGTGTAATGATCTTATCATCGATGTCGGTGAAGTTTTGTATGTGGTTGACTCTGTAGCCGCGAAATTCGAGGTAGCGCCTGATGGTGTCGAAGACGATATAGCTCATGGCGTGGCCGAGGTGGCAGGGGGCATAGGGAGTGATCCCGCAGACGTACATTCTTACCGTATCGCCCTGTGGGACGAAATCCTCTCTTTGACCGGAAAGAGTGTTATATATCTTGATCAAGCTTCCTCCAAGAGAGCCACAGAGTAGGCAGCCACCCCTTCTTCTCTTCCGGTGAAACCTAAGCCTTCGGTGGTGGTGGCTTTTATTCCCACCTGGCTTTTGCCGATAGACAAGGCTTGACTTATGTTCTGCCTCATCTGGTCAACAAAAGGGTGGATAAGAGGGCGCTCGGCGATTATTGTGGCATCTATATTGCTGATGCGCCAACCCTGTTCTCTAAGCAGGTTGCGGGTGTGGCCGAGGAGAACGATGCTGGAAATGCCCTCGTAGGCAGGGTCGTTAGCGGGGAAGTGGGTTCCGATGTCTCCCAGGGCCGCGGCCCCCAGTAGAGCATCTATTATGGCGTGCACCACAACATCGGCATCGCTCCAGCCCTCAAGCCCTTGTGCAAACGGTATCTCTACGCCCCCCAGAATGAAGGGGCGTTCCCCGGTTAGTCGATGGGCATCGTAGCCGATACCGATTCGCATGGCACTCCAGAGTTGAAGAATGCTTTCTCGTTGTGTGCCAAGAAGACCTTGGCTATTGCTAGGTCATCGGGGGTGGTCACTTTTATGTTTTGATAAGACCCCATGTAGACCTCGACCTTATGACCTAGTTGTTCCAACAGGGCAGCGTCATCTGTGACCTCACAATCCACCTGACGATAGGCTTCCGCTATGAGGTTGTAGCGAAAAACCTGGGGTGTCTGCGCAGCCCACAGGCTCTGGCGCGCCGGTGTCTGTTGTACAAAGCGGTGGCGCGAAACGATCTTGATGGTATCCTTGACTGGCACTGCGGCGATTGCGGCACCGCTTTCTTGGGCTGCGATCAGCCCTCGCTCGACGAGATCAGCATTGACACATGGTCTAGCGCCATCGTGGATCACCACCCAATCGCAATCTGCTAGCCTCCGCAACCCTTCTCTAACCGAGTCCTGACGTCTTAATCCCCCGGGACATACGGCAACTACTTTGGGCCAGCTATGCTCTTTTGCCAGATTACGTCCCTGCGCCAGACTCTTTCTTGCCAGCACGATGACTATCTGATCGACCGAAGGGCAATTCTGGAAAACGTTCACTATCCGCGCCAGCAAGGGCTCTTCCCCCAATTGGGCAAAGACCTTGTCTATTCCTCCCATGCGGTTGCTTGTGCCGGCAGCGACGATTATGGCGCCGACTTTATCGCCTACTTTTTTCATCGACAGGCTCCTTGGGTTGAGCGAAGATCATCCGCCCTGCCGCGGTCTGCAATACCCTGGTAACTGTGATATTAACATCGGTGTCAAGATATCGGCGTCCTCCCTCGATCACAACCATGGTGCCATCGTCCATAAAACCAACGCCTTGTCCAGCTTCCTTGCCCTCTTGAACAACGCGCAAAATCATATCCTCCCCTGGTAGAATCACAGGCTTGACGGCATTGGCCAGTTCGTTGATGTTGAGCACCTTTACTCCCTGGAGCGCAGCCACCTGATTCAGATTGAGGTCGTTGCTGACTATAGAGCAGCGCAAGTTTTTGGCCAGCATTACCAATTTCGAGTCGACCTCGGGGACATCATCGAAATCTATATCTGAGATCTGAACCGGGATATCCGATCCTCTTTGAAGCTGGGTCAGCATCTCCAAACCTCTTCGCCCTCGGTTGCGACGCAGTACATCATGGGAATCGGCAATGTGACGCAACTCATCAAGGACGAACCTGGGGATGAGTAGAGTACCCTGTAGAAAGCCCGTTTGGATGACGTCAGCGATTCGCCCGTCAATGATGGCGTTGGTGTCCAAGATGATCAGGGCGCCTCTCCTTTCTCTCTTGGCTGAGATAGCTGTGGAACCGCTGAAGAAGAACTGCAATACGCCAGGACCTTGCAGCACCATGATGGGTACGAAGAGACATGAAAAGAATACGGCGGCAGCAAGGGGAGCATAATTACCCCATGGGTCAGGGAGAAGAGACAAAGGCAGCGCTATCAGGGCGCTGAACACAAGGGCAAGAGCCAGCCCGATGGCTGCGGCCACGAGGCTGTGTATTGGGGTCAACCTTCGCACCAACCGGAGGCATTTGACCGCCCAGCGCCAGGGGCGTATGGCAATAAAGGGAGCTAGCAGGAACCCGAATACATAGGCTCCAATGGCAAAAGACAAAATCCACGTCAGCTCATTGGTAGCCCCGCTCCTTTCGGCGATTGGGATAGCTAGCCTCCACCCCCCGATGCCTAAGATTGCTGCGACAAGAATACGGACAAAAAGTTCTCCCCGCATGAAAGCTGCTTCCTCCCCACTTTAGGCAATAGAAAATAATGCTAGCGCACATCGCGATCTCCACAGAGAATGCCCGTCCAGATATTAGTATAGACGCTCTCTGTAAATCCAGCAGGATGGTAGCACAAAAGCCGTGGTATGTCAATTTCATCGCAGTCTGCTGACTGCGATGATGATGCCTAGAGCAAGCGCAATCAAGACATATACGTTGAGAAAAGAATGTACAAAGCTCAGGTGCGGTGCCTCGAGCAGGCTTCTAATGGTATAGCTCACCACCATACTTGTACCCGCGATCACCTGCAGTCTGAGACCGCGCTTTCGGTTGACGGAGAGGCTCACCACTTCGCCGATGGCATAGCCAATACCGGCTGCAATAATGAGCGATAAGAAGCCGCCCAAAGGAATAAAAGGCCAAATAGCACCCAGTACTGAAGCGGTAATCAGGCCGGCAGCAATTGCCCTTGCGTAGAAGACGGCTGAAACATCATAGACAGGCAGCCGCTTCAGGGCGGCGCATTCGGGGCAGCGCGCACCTATTGGTGTCTGAACCAAGCACTTGGGGCAGATGAACTGCCCGCATTTACTGCACCTGAGGTTGGTCTCGGTCTCGGGGTGAAGGGCGCATCTCATTCCTGCACTCTAGCTGGTGCTTGCTCCGGGTTGGCGATGGCGAAGGTCAACTCACCTTCAGCAACAGTCTTTCCTTCCACAGTCGCTTTAGCCGTACCCTTACCTATGGAACTTCGCATCTTGGTGAGCTTCATCTCTAACCTTAGGCTGTCTCCAGGAAACACTGGCCCACGAAAACGAAGGTTGTCGACCCCAGCGAAGAGGATGCTCTTGCCCTTATGTTGAGGCAAGCTCAATACTGCCACGGCACCGACTTGAGCCAGAGCTTCGATAATAAGCACTCCGGGGAAGATAGGGTAGCCTGGAAAATGACCTTGGAAGCAGAATTCTCCGGCAGTAACATTCTTGATTCCCACGGCTCCCTCGCCGGGCTGTAGGTCGATGATCTTGTCCACGAGGAGAAAAGGCCAGCGGTGGGGGATTATCTGTTGAATTTCTCTAGCACCTAGCATCATGGAATCCCCATCCTTCTTTGCTCCGCCAGGGAGATGAATTGCCTCACCAACTCTGGGGGCAGGTCGGCGCTGCCGATGTTAGCGCCAATGGTGTTATCCAACCCATGGTAATCGCTGCCTCCGGAAGAAATGAGGTCATACTTCTTGGCCAGCGCCTGAAGGCGAGCTATTTTGCTTGGTGAGTAGTTGGCGTAGTATACCTCGAGGCCTGCCATTCCTGCTTTCTTCAGTTGAGGGACAAAGGCCTCGAGGTGTTTGATATCTGCGGGGTGAGCAAGAAACGGCAAGCCACCGGCATTAAAGATTAACTCGACTGCATCGAGTGGTGCTAACTTCTTACGTTCGACATAGGCAGGCCCATTGCGACCGATGTATTTAGTAAAGGCTTCCTGAAGGGATGAGCTGTAGCCGCGTTCCACCATCGCCTGGGCAATATGGGGTCTTCCTATGGCTCCTCCTGTGGCCAGTTCAAGCACCCTTTCCCAGTCGATCTCGATTCCTATATCTGCCAGCTTGGCCATCATCTTACGCCCCCGCTCATAACGGGCATTGCGAAGTTCCTTTAAAGAATGGTCAAGCTCTGGGTCGTGATAGTCTAGAAAGTAGCCCAGGATATGTGCCTCGCCCTGTAGCACATCGGTGTTTATTTCCACTCCCGGTATGACCAGAAGCTGCGGGAAGCTCTTGGCTGCTTCAAGGGCAGGAGGTATCCCTTCAACAGAGTCATGGTCGGTGATTGCGATGACGTCAAGCCCAAGCTCTGATGCCTTACGAACTATCTCCTGCGGCCTCAGCCTTCCGTCTGAGGCGGTAGTGTGTAGGTGAAGGTCTGCTTTCATTACTCCCTCAACTCCAGGTCAAGACGGCTGATGTCCAATGCCTTGCCGCTCTCATCCTCCACCTCCACCAGAACTGAGTTGAACGTTATGTTTCCCTTGCCCACTGATAGGCGATGGGGCATTAGTGTAAGAAACCCCTCGATCGACAAATCGGTATCGTCGCCGATAACCGAGTCGGCAGCGCCTACCATGCCCACGTCGCTTACGAATGCGGTACCTCGTGGCAGAACCCTGGTATCGATAGTGCCAACGTGGGTATGGGTTCCTAGCACTGCACTGACGCGACCATCCAGATACCAACCTAAGGCAACTTTCTCCGCAGTTGCTTCCCCATGGAAGTCGACCAGTATTACTAGAGGCTTGGGGTCAACCTCTTCAAGTAAGTGGTCCATGGCGCGGAAGGGGCAGTCGAAATGTCCCACAAAGACACGCCCTGATAGGTTTACCACCATTGCTCGCTCTGTGATGAGGTAGCCATGGCCGGGCACACCTGGCGGCATATTCAGCGGGCGCAGAATACGTGGCTCAACCTCCAGATGGGGGATGAGCTCTTTGTGGTGCCAGATATGGTTGCCCGAGGTAATGATATCTACTCCGGACTGGAAGAATTCCTCAGCGGTGGATGGGGTAAGCCCTATACCACCTGCGGCGTTTTCGCCGTTGGCAACAACCAGGTTGATCTCGTGCTTATGACGCAACTCGGGCAACAGCGCTGCCATTCCCTTCCTGCCCGGTCTGCCTACCACGTCGCCTATCATTAATATCCTCAATAGGCCTCCACTAGGTAGAATAGGTTTCTACTTGGCATAATCCACTGCCCGTGTCTCCCGGATTACGGTAACCTTTATCTGCCCCGGGTACTCGAGACTCTCTTCTATCTTCTTAACAATATCTCGGGCCAATCTCACTGTGCTCAGGTCATCGATGTCCTGGGGTTTAACTAGGATGCGGACCTCACGGCCGGCCTGAATAGCAAACGATTTTTCCACTCCGGGGAAGCTTGATGCCACGTTTTCCAGCGCCTCGAGCCGCTTCAGGTGTTGGTCCAGGGACTCTCGCCTTGCCCCTGGTCTTGAGCTGGAGATGGCGTCAGCGGCAGCAACAATGAATCCGAAGACGCCCATGGAGTCCGCCTCGCCGTGATGTTCAGCAATAGCTTTAGACACCTCCGTTGATTTGCCCAGCCTTCTGGTTATGTCGGCACCGATGGCGGCGTGGGGGCCCTCAATCTCTTGATCTGCTGCCTTGCCAATGTCGTGCAGCAGCCCTGCTGTTTTAGCTACATTGACATCAGCCCCCAACTCGGCGGCGATCATCGCCGCCAGATACGATACCTCGATGCTGTGGGTAAGTACCTTTTGTCCGTAGCTAAAGCGATATTTAAGGTGTCCCAGTAGCTTGACTACCTCGGGATGAAGTCCAACGACTCCTGTTTTGTAAGCTGCTTGTTCTCCTTCGGTCTGGATGATAGCATCTACCTCATCCTTGGCCTTACCCACTACCTCCTCGATACGAGCGGGATGGATACGGCCATCCAGGATGAGCCTTTCCAGTGCTAGCCTGGCTACCTCTCGGCGGATTGGGTCAAAGCAAGAGATAGTCACTGCCTCCGGAGTATCGTCTACTATAAGGTCGACCCCAGTAGCGCTCTCCAGTGCCCTGATATTGCGTCCCTCACGACCAATGAGCCGCCCCTTCATATCGTCAGAGGGCAGATGGACTACAGACACCGTGGTCTCAGAGGTAACGTCGGTGGCACACCTCTGAATGGAGAAGGCAACGACCTCCCTGGCCCTTTGGTCAGCTTCCTCTTTCAGTTGAGCCTCGATCTCACGGATGCGTTGCGCCATATCTTGACGGCTTTCCTCCTCTACCATCGTCAGCAGGAGTTCTTTGGCCTCGGCTGTAGACATGCCGGAGATGAGTTCAAGCTGATGTACCTGCTTTTTCTTGAACTCTTCGAGCTGGGCCATGGATCTATCTAGCTCCTTTTCCTTTGCTCCCAGGTTGCGTTCTCTCCGCTCAAGAGCTTCGCTTTTGCGGTCAATATTCTCCTCTTTCTGAGAGATGCGTCTTTCCTGGCGGTGAAGCTCGGAGCGGCGCGAACGAACCTCAGACTCAACCTCAGTCTTGATCTTTAGTGAGTCCTCCTTGGCTTCAAGGAGGATTTCCTTTTGCTTGGTGACGGCCTCGTCCAGAACCTTAGTGGCATCTTTTTCGGCGCGGTGAAACCTCCTAGACATTATGAGATTCCAAGCGAGGAAGCCGATCCCTACACCAAGGAGAATCGTGAATAGGATAATCGGTACTAATAAAATCGGGTTCATTTTTAAGACCTTTCTTTTCCACTAGTTTGGCTGCGCATTGTCCCGCTCCTGCCATATGCGGTCGGTAGTACGATTGATTAGCTCATAATTGAAGCCACGCCGCCTCAGGAAGGCCCCCAAACGCTTGCGAAAGCTGGGGTAGTCTAGGCGTTCAAGCGAGCGAGCCTTTTTTTGTGCTGCCCGATAGGCACTTGGCTCGTCATCGATCCCTGTAGTGGTCTCAGCGATGGTTTCGGCGTCGACACCCTTTTGCTTCAGCTCCAATTCTATGAGTCGGCGGCCAAGCGGTTTGAAGGTCTCCCTATTCTCACGCCAAAACCGGGCAAAGGCGATATCATCCACTAGTCCCTGTTCCTTTAATTTAGCAAGCACTTGCTGGATGGTGTCAGCGTCGAAGCCGTGACGATTTAGGCGAGCCCTTATTTCCGCCTCGCTTCTAGGGCGTGGGCTCATAAACTTCAGCGCGCTGTTCATTGAGCGGTGAAGCTGGTCAGCGCTCTTAAGCCTTTCGATCTCGCGAAGGGATAGCGTCTGTCCTTTGTGAAGCCCAACCTCAGCGGCTACAGGAAGGCTCAAGCTGAAGGCAAGGCCTCTGTCCAGGAATATCTTGACCCTTCCCTTTCGTTTCATCTGGGTCTCAATGACGGTGACCGTGTTCATCCTCTTCCTCTAGGCACGTTTGGACTGAGGCAGGATTGAACATTCCTCTCAGGAGTTGCGCTGGAGTGTTGGAGGGGTCAAATCGGAGCTAGTCCGGTGAGTCCGCTATTGTGGGCTCAACCTTGGTGGAGAAGGATAGGGCTTCTTTTGGGGCGTTGGCAGTTGTCCTAATCTGGCGCTCAATCTCTTGGGCGAGGTCTTGGTGTTGCCTGAGGTATTCCTTGGCATTCTCACGGCCCTGCCCGAGACGCGTCTCATCAAGAGAGAAGAAGGCCCCGGTTTTCTTGATTATCCCCATCTCGACCCCTAGGTCGAGGAGGTCACCCGCTTTGCTGATACCCTCGTCGAACATGATATCGAACTCGGCTGACCTGAAGGGGGGAGCGACCTTGTTCTTGACTACCTTGGCTCTAATTCTGGTGCCCGTTACCTTGTTTCCTACTTTGATGTTCTCTACTCGCCTGAGGTCGATCCGTACCGAGCTGTAGAACTTGAGGGCCCTGCCTCCAGGAGTTACCTCTGGATTGCCAAAGACAATGCCAACCTTCTCTCTAAGCTGGTTAACGAATACCACAGAGGTACGCGACCTGCTTATGGCTGCTGTCAGCTTACGCAACGCCTGGGACATTAGTCGCGCCTGCAATCCAACATGGGCATCTCCCATGTCTCCCTCGAGTTCTGCCCTGGGCACCAGCGCTGCTACGCTGTCGATGGCTATCACATCGATAGCACCGCTGCGGACCAGTGTTTCGGTGATCTCTAGGGCTTGCTCCCCGGTATCGGGCTGCGAGATGAGCAGGTCTTCCACCTTAACCCCGCAAGTGGCAGCGTAAGCGGGATCGAGGGCATGTTCCACATCGATATACGCCGCCATCCCACCGGACTTCTGGGCTTCGGCAATGATATGCTGGCTAAGTGTTGATTTACCTGCGGCCTCGGGTCCGAAGATTTCAGTAACTCGACCTCGAGGGATACCACCAATGCCGAGGGCTAAGTCCAATGAGAGTGACCCGGTGGAGATAGACTCAACCACTACCCTTGCGGATGCCTCCCCCAGCTTCATGATTGAGCCTTTGCCGAATTGCTTTTCGATCTGGCCGATCGCTAAATCGAGCGCCTTCTCCTTCTCTGTTACCATATCCTGCTTCCCCGAGTTGAGCACTCCAACTTACTCCTGTGCAACTCGTGCTCAGCCAATTCACCATATGCTAGCACATTTGGGCAACAAATACAAGACTAGTCTGACCGTGTAATGTAATGCTACGATAAGAGGTAATTCGACCGGTTTTGAGCAAGGGGAGGATAGCGGTAGATTGCAAATCCCATCGGTTTGGATTATTCTCAAGCCGTCAACTTGGGTTTGAGGTTTGCTTTGAAAGCCAGATATACCATTGTTGCTACCAAGCTTGGTTGGGTGGTGATAGGCGGTTCTGAGATCGGGCTAAGCTTTCTCACCTTGCCCCAGCCGTCTCTTGATGCAGTGCTCGCTGGGATTGAAGACTTTGTTAAGGGGGCAGTCGAGGAGGACTCTGCTTTTGGTGACCTTCCTTTACGACTCCAGGGCTACTTCGACGGCGAGATGCTAACATTCTCTGACAAGCTCGACCTTGAGGGAGCTACTGCCTTTCAGCAGGTTGTGTGGAATGCAACTCGTTCGATCCCTTACGGGGAGGTCAGGAGCTATGCCTGGGTGGCGAAGCGAATCGGAAGACCTGGGGCGTGCCGCGCCGTGGGAGGGGCACTGGCTCGAAATCGCTTCCCGGTCATCGTGCCCTGTCATCGGGTGGTGGCTAGCGATGGCACCCTGGGGGGATTTGGCGGCGGCCTGGGGCTGAAGAAGCACCTGCTTAGTCTCGAGGCTGGCCGGGTGAGCAAGTCTAGCTCACAGTCTCTTCTACAATCAAGTCCTGCTCGTTGACTAGGTCAACCAGTCGCTGGTGAAGTTCGGTACAATACTCAGTAGCCAAATCGGGCAATTCGAGTTTGGTAACCCCCTCGCTGCTGGCAATAGACAAATATACCGCATCTTCCCCGGGGAACTGCCTGAGTACGTCGAAGAGTTGCCTCAGCCGGGCGATATCGGCGTTGGTATCATCAGAGGTGGGGAGGTTGATTTTCAGCCGGTGGCGGGATGGTGCTACAGCCAACTGCGCTGTCTGCTCGACAGACTCCTCGCTCTTACGTGGCTGGTACAGGGATACACTCTGGCAGGTCAGCTGTATGCGGTCGCTCCTGGTTTTGACTTTGCCCCTGACCAGAAGGGTATTTCCTTCTTGCCAAAGGTCTCTGGTACGTTCGTAGACCTCAGCCCAGGCTGTGACCTCTAGGCTGCCGCTGGAGTCCTCCAGAACGGCGCTGACGAAGGGTCGTTTGTCTTTTGTGAACGACTGCCGCACCGAGGTGACTAATCCTGCTGTAATAATTGTCTGCCCCACCCTTTCCTCGCCAATCTGCCCGCAGAAGGCGTCGACCTCAGAAGCCAGCTGCTGAGAGGCTTGGGTGAAGGGATGTTCGGAAAGGTATACCCCCAGCAGCTCTTTCTCCCAAGCTAACCTCTCCTTGGCGGGGATTTCCGCATCGGGCAGGTCGAGGCCGGGCAGTGGCACCTCTACACTCTGGCCCCATAGATCGAACATGGTGGATTGGCCTACTTCCTTGAGGCGCTGTTCCGTCTGCGCTAGCGACAGGATACGGTCGATGCCGCCCAAAAGGGCACCGCGACTCCCTAAAGAGTCCAACGCTCCTGCTTTGATCATGCTTTCCAGCGCCCGCTTGTTGAGGTTCCTAAGGTCAGCTTGGCGGCAGAAGTCGTCGATTGAATCAAATGGGCCACGCTGGTCTCGGGCGGAGGTGATTGGCCTGATTGCGGAGGCCCCCACGTTCTTGATTGCCGCCAGCCCGAAGCGAATGGCCGCAGCGCCTGCTTCAAGTTGTTCGATGCTAAAGTTCTCTCCACTCCGGTTGATATCAGGAGGCAGCACACTGATGCCTAGCCGATGACATTCTCCAATGGCTGAGGCCACCTTTTCTGCCTGCCCCACGTTTATGGTGAGGAGGGCGGACATGAATTCCACGGGATAATTCGCCTTGAGATAAGCGGTCTGATAAGCGATCAGCGCATAGCTCACGCTGTGTGCCTTGTTGAATGCATAACCTGCGAAGGGCTCGATGAGGCTCCACACCTGATCTGCCAACTCCTTGGAGAACTCTTTTTTCTTCGCTCCGGAGAGAAAGCGTTGCCTCTCCTTTTTCATCACTTCAGGGATCTTCTTTCCCATCGCCTTGCGCACTATGTCAGCCTCGCCCAAGCTATAGCCGGCGAAGGCTTGAACGATGAAAAGAACCTGATCCTGGTAGACTATGACGCCATAGGTTTCCTTGAGGATTTCGGTGAGGGTGGGATGGGGGAAACGAATGGGCTCCAGCCCATGTTTTGCCTTGATGAAGGTAGGGATATGCTCCTTCGGCCCCGGCCGATATAGAGCTACCATGGCAGCGATATCGCTGAAGCAGTTGGGCTTGAGTTCTTTGACGAAGCGGCGCATAGCAGCGCCCTCAAGTTGGAAAACCCCCGTTGTCTCTCCAGAGGAGAGAAGGTCGAAGGTCCTGACGTCATCGAGAGGTATGTTGTGCAGGTCGATGTCGATACCGTGATTCTCGGCGATGGTCTGTTTCGCCTTTTCCAGGATGGTGAGGTTTGCCAGTCCCAGGAAGTCCATCTTCAAGAGCCCGATCTGGGCGATGTCATCCATGGCGAACTGGGTCATGTTAATGCCATGCTCTTCGGCCCTGCTCGGCCTCTGCAGGGGGACATGGTGGATGAGTGGCTCCCTGGAGATGACCACTCCAGCGGCATGAGTGGAGGCGTGACGGGCTATCCCCTCCAGTTTGGTTGCGGTGTCGACGAGATGCCTTATAGTAGCGTTATCCCGGTATCTGTTGCGCAGTTCGAGATTTGTTTCCAGGGCCTCCTGAATGGTAGCCCAAGGTGCAGGGATTTGCCTTGCCACCTGGTCGACATCTCCGTAGGGTAACCCCAGGGCTCTACCCACATCCCTGAGCACTGCACGAGCTCCCATGGTGCCAAAGGTAATGATCTGGGCTACGTGGTCAGGCCCATATTTCTGGGCTACATAGGCTATAACCTCATCGCGGCGGTCATCTTGAAAGTCGAGATCGATGTCTGGCATTTCCTTGCGCTCTACATTCAGGAAGCGCTCGAACACCAGCTCGTGTGCCAGGGGGTCGATGTCGGTTATCCCCAGGCAGTAGAGGACAATGCTGGCTGCGGCGCTGCCGCGAACACCGAAGAGGATGTTTTGTTCCCGAGTGAAGGATATGACATCCCAGATGACCAAGAAATAGTTGGCGAATTCGGTCTGCCTGATGACGTCCAGTTCGTAGTCAAGCCGCTGTGCAGCCTGTGGTGGAGACTCAGGGTAGCGGGCTGCCAGGCCTTGATTGGACAATTCCGCAAGCTGTTGGTAGGCAGTTTTGCCTGGTGGTAGGTCGATCTCGGGGAGATGGAGTCGACCGAACTCCAGGTCCAGGTGGCATTGCTCAGCAATGCGCTCGGTGTTGGTCAGGGCCTCAGGTAGCTCGGCGAAAAGCTCTGCCATCTCCTGGGGGCTCCTAAGGTAAAAGGAATCGTCGGCCATCTTGAGGCGTTTTTCGTTGTAAATAGTAGTATTGGTCTGAATGCAGAGCAGGATGTCGTGGGCGTAGGCATCATCCTTATTTACATAATGAACGTCGTTAGCGGCCACAAGGGGGAGGTTCAGCTTGCGACCCAACCCAACCAGTTCCTTGTTGATCTGGGCAAGCTGAGGGACGGCGTGCTCCTGGAGTTCGAGGTAAAAATCGCCGAAAACGTCCTTATACCATTTAGCAGCTTTCTCAGCGTCCTCAAGACGGTCCTCTACGATTAGGCGTCCCAGTTCCCCATTTGGACAGGATGAGAGCGCGATCAAGCCCTCACTATGTTGTGAAAGCAGTTCTTTGTCCACTCTCGGCTTGTAATAGAAGCCCTCAAGCTGGGCAGCGGTAGCGAGCTTAAGCAAATTGTGATACCCTGCCTCGTCTTTGGCCAGTAGAACTAGATGGTATGGGTTCTTGTCGGCTGCAAGCCTGCCTTGTCTCTTCTCGGGTGCGACGTAGACCTCGCAGCCTAGGATTGGCTTTATGCCTGCTTCGTTCGCTTCGCGATAGAATGAGATTGCGCCATAGAGCACTCCGTGATCGGTGATTGCCAGGCTGTCCATACCTAGCTCCCTAGCCCTGCCGATGAGATGGGGGGTAGGGCACATTCCGTCAAGGAGACTGTATTCCGTGTGGACGTGAAGGTGGGTGAACATGATCCTGTGTTATTATAGCACTGGTTTTTCTTCCCTGCGAGTGCTTGTTGTCGCTATTGCGACCGCTGGGCAATTTGTACGCTTGACATAGGTCGAAGCTTTTAGTATACTTACCGAAGTTTGGTGAGAACGCCCCGCAGCTTGCTGCGGGGGTGAGTCGCGGGTGGGGTGGCTAGCAGCCTCTTTAGGAGCTGCAAAGCGAATTTGAGCGACGAAGGTGCGAGAATTCGCGCCATGGATACCCCACAGCTTGCTGTGGGGAATTCGTAGTTTGGCGCCTGGGAGATTCCAAAAGGAGGAACCTTGCCCACAATTAACCAGCTAGTCAGAAAAGGGCGTAAAAGAGTGAAAAGGAAGGGCAAAGCACCTGCGCTTTGCTTTACCTATAACACTCTTAAGGGGACGAGTGTGCAGGGCAAGGGCTCCCCTCAGAAACGTGGAGTCTGCCTTCAGGTGAAGACAGTGACGCCGAAGAAACCGAACTCTGCACTGCGCAAGATCGCGCGGGTACGGTTGACAAATGGCATGGAAGTGACGGCCTATATTCCTGGGGAGGGGCATGGCCTACAGGAGCACTCTGTGGTGCTCATTCGAGGGGGGAGGGTTAAAGACCTCCCAGGTGTGCGATATCACATCATCCGTGGTGCCCTGGATTCTGGTGGCGTTGAGGGGCGCCGACAGAGTCGCAGTCTATATGGCACTAAGAAGCCCAAGGCTGGGCTTTGAGTGAGCGGACCCAGGGTTTTTGATAGATGGCGGTAAGAGCTTCTAGTTTATAGAAGCTCTTTGATTGAAAGGATGGTTTGCGGAGGGGAAGATGCCACGACGAGCTCGAGCGATCAAGAGGACGACAATACCTGACGCTAAGTATCACAGCAGGGATCTTGCCCGGTTCATCAACAAGGTTATGACGCGCGGCAAGAAGAGCACGGCGGAGCATCTTGTTTACGACGCTCTGGATGTAGTCGAGAGGGAACTGAAGAAGAATCCTTTGGATGTCTTCGAGCAGGCAATGAAGAACGTGACCCCGGTTGTCGAGGTCAAGCCACGCAGGGTCGGTGGCGCAACCTATCAAGTGCCGGTCGACATCGGATCGGATCGCCGTGTTGCCTTAGCGATGCGCTGGTTGCTGGCTTCAGCAAGGGCGCGCAAGGGCAAACCAATGTCAGAGAGGCTGGCTGCAGAGCTAATAGATGCTTTTCGGGGACAGGGGATCACGATAAAGAAGCGGGAAGATACCCACCGTATGGCTGAGGCAAACAAGGCTTTTGTCCACTACAGATGGTAACGAGGTTTGGGTATTTTGGTTGATCGTAAAGTCTGCTTGGCCGAAAGGGAACAGATTATGGTGCGGGCATTACTGCTGGAGCGGGTGAGGAATATCGGGATCATCGCTCACATCGATGCTGGAAAGACAACTGTCACTGAGCTAATCCTGTATCACACTGGTCGAATCTATAAGGTGGGGCAGGTGGATGAGGGGACAGCGGTGATGGATTGGATGGAACAGGAGCGTGAGCGTGGGATCACTATTACCGCGGCTGCCACTAGCTGTGAATGGGCTGGCCATCAGATCAATATTATCGATACTCCGGGGCATGTGGACTTCACTGCTGAAGTGGAACGCAGCCTGAGGGTTATCGATGGCGGGGTGGTGGTGTTCGACGCCCTGGCTGGTGTTGAGCCACAGTCGGAGACAGTCTGGCGCCAGGCAGATAGC
Organism: Dehalococcoidia bacterium; assembly: GCA_004376205.1. Classification (GTDB taxonomy): domain Bacteria; phylum Chloroflexota; class Dehalococcoidia; order SZUA-161; family SZUA-161; genus SOKG01. The sequence continues at coordinate 23,506 of SOKG01000164.1, forward strand.
TATCGTGTTCCCAGGATATGCTTCGTCAACAAGATGGACCGCGTTGGCGCCGACTATTTTGCAACAGTGCAGATGATCAAAGATCGTCTCAGGGCCAACCCTGTGCCACTACAGATGCCTCTGGGCGCAGAGGCATCCTTTAAGGGCGTTATTGACCTCGTTGAAGAGAAAGCCTGGGTTTTCCCCGAGGGTCCTGACGCAGAGCCGGAGGAGGTGCCTATACCCGAGGAATACAAAGACGCCGCTGCTCACTACCGGGAGAAATTGATCGAGCAGGTTGCTGAGAACGATGAGGCTCTTATGGGTGCATATGTCGAGGGTGAGGCTATCGCTGCCCCGGAGATTAAGGCAGCACTGAGGAGGGCAACTCTGTCGACGAGGGTTGTCCCCGTGCTCTGTGGCAGCGCCGTGAAGAGCAAGGGGATACAGCCTATGCTGGATGCTGTAGTTGACTACTTACCTTCGCCCTTGGATGTGCCCCCGGTTCAGGGCATTGACCCCAGGACGGGCAAAGAGAGCTTTCGCGAAGCTAGTGATGAAGCCCCGTTCTCCGCCCTGGCTTTCAAGATAGTCTCCGATCCTTTCGTTGGCCGCCTGGTCTATCTACGGGTATATTCAGGTGTGGCCCGGACTAGCTCGCAGGTTTTGAATACCGCTAGGGAGCGTAAAGAGCGCCTGGGGCGGTTGCTCCAGATGCATGCCAACCGACGAGATGAGGTGGATGAGATAAGCTGTGGCCAGATCGCTGCCGCTGTTGGTCTCAAGAGCACCTTCACCGGAGACACCATATGTGACCCTGCCAAGCCTATCATTCTGGAAGCGATCACGTTCCCAGAGCCGGTTATCTCTGTTGCCATCGAGCCCAGGACTAAGGCCGATCAGGATAGGATTGGCGATGCCCTGAACAAGCTGGCGGACGAGGATCCCACCTTCAAGAGCCGCTATGAACAAGATACAGGGCAGACCATACTCTCAGGCATGGGGGAGCTTCACATTGACATTATCGTCGATAGGTTGGTACGAGAGCACAAAGTGAATGCCAAGATAGGTAAGCCGCAGGTTGCTTACAAGGAGACGATCACCATTCCTGTGCGCGCCGAAGGGAATTTTGTCAGGCAGACTGGCGGGCATGGCCAGTACGGTCACGTCTGGCTTGAGCTCGGGCCGATGGAACAAGGCGGTGGCTTTGAGTTCGTCAACAAGATACCAGGTGGGGTGATACCCAAGCAATATATTCCTGCTGTGGAGCAAGGTGTCAGAGAGGCGATGGAGAGCGGTGTACTCGCTGGGTACCCCATAATCGACGTCCGTGTCACTCTGTGCGACGGCAGGTATCAAAGGTTTGACTCTTCAGAACTAGCCTTTAAGATGGGGGGCTCGATGGCTCTAAGGGAGGCTGTGCGCAAGGCCAAGCCCATACTCCTTGAGCCGATCATGAAGCTTGAGGTGGCAACTCCTAAAGAGTTCCTTGGGGACATAATCAGTGATCTCAATGCTAGGAGAGCCAGGGTTGAGGCCGTTGAGTTACGGGTTTGGACTCACATAATTCGCTGCTTCTTGCCACTGGCTGAGAGCTTTGGGTATGCTACTGACCTTAGGTCGATAAGCCAGGGAAGGGCAACATATTCCATGGAGTTTCATCATTATCAGGAAGTTCCCAAGGAGCAGGCAGGGCAGATAAGCGCCAAGGTGAGGGGCTAGATGCCGAAGCAGAAGATACGTATCAAGCTCAAAGCATACGATCACCGCATCCTGGATCAGTCCGCAGTGCAAATTGTAGAGGCGGCGGAGCGCACAGGAGCAGCGGTGGTTGGTCCTGTGCCCCTTCCAACTCATATAAAGAAATTCTGCGTGATACGCTCTCCTCATGTGGATAAGGATTCCCGCGAGCAGTTTGAGATTAGGACTCATAAGAGGCTAATCGATATCATGGATCCTACAACGAAGACCATCGATGCGCTGACCACGTTGAACCTGCCCGCAGGGGTGGACATCGAGATAAAGCTCTAGTTGGGTTGTAGCGGATGCTTAGTGGACTCATCGGCCGGAAAATAGGCATAACACAGGTATTTACCGAAGGCGGCACGGTGGAAGCGGTAACTGCCATCGAGGCTGGTCCCTGTACTGTGACGCAGATCAAGAGTGTTGGCAAGGAAGGCTACAACGCGATCCAGCTTGGCTTTGGCGAGGCGAAGCGGCTCAATTCCCCTGAGCAGGGGCATCTGGGAAAACTGGGTCTGTTCAAGCACCTGAGAGAGTTCAGGGTCAAAGATACTTCTGACATTGAATTGGGACATCGGATTGATGTCAGCCTGTTCCAGCCTGGGGACTTGGTGGATGTCGTCGGGGTGTCCAAGGGGAAGGGCTTTGCTGGCACGGTCAAGCGCCATCACTTCGCTGGCGGGCCCAAGACCCACGGGCAGTCTGATCGCCACCGTGCTCCTGGTTCTATCGGGGCTGGCACCGACCCAGGACGGGTGCTCAAGGGGCAGAGGATGGCAGGACATATGGGAAATCGGAGGGTCACGGTGAAGCATATCAAGGTAGTTAAGGCTGACCCAGATCGTAACCTGCTCTTGGTCAAAGGGGCAGTGCCTGGGGCCAGGAACGGGTTGCTGGAGATAAGAAAATCCGGGGTTCGCGACTAAGAGCTGGGAGGCGCTTTGCAGGTTTCGGTATATAATATTGAAGGCCAGGCAATTGACAAGATCGAACTCGATGAGACTGTCTTCGGTGTGCCACCAAATGAGGCAGTGGTTCACCAGGCCCTGGTGAGGCAGCGGGCAAACTCTCGCGTGGGAACCGCGAGTACCAAGAGCCGTGGTGAGGTCTCGGGAAGCACCCGCAAGCTGTTTCGCCAGAAGCACACGGGATTTGCACGGGCTGGCAGCAGGAGACCGCCGACACGCCGTGGCGGTGGGGTAGCTTTCGGCCCTCGCCCCCGAAGCTACAGACAGGCGATGCCCAAGAAGATGAGACGCTTAGCCTTGAGGTGCGTCCTCTCAGCCAAGGTAGCTGACGGTGAGCTTCTGGTGATTGACTCGTTTGGGCTGGAGCAGCCCGGGACTAAGCGAGTAGTGCATGTTTTGAAGACCTTGGGAATTGAACCTTCAGTTTTGCTGGTCACCGCCGAGCCAGATATGAATGTAGTCAAGTCTGCTCGCAATATCGACAGGGCAAAAACGCTGCCCGCTGCTATGTTAAACGTCGTCGACCTGCTGTCACACAGAATGCTGCTCATGACTGTTGATGCCGTACGCTGTGTCGAGGCAATATGGGGCAGGAAGCAGGTAGTTGCCGAGGCTCAGGCCTCTTAGAGGAAAAGGATGCACAGCTACGAGGTACTGCGCCGACCGCTTATTACTGAGAAGAATACGATGCTTGTTGAGCAGAACAAGTATGCCTTTGAGGTAGCCCGAAATGCCAACAAGCCTCAGATCAAGGATGCGGTGGAGAAGGCGTTCAAGGTGAAGGTTGCTTCAGTGAACGTGATGTGCGTGCCGGGTAAGATGCGCCGCGCTGGCAGGCAGCGGGGGATGACCTCGCCCTGGAAGAAGGCAGTGGTTACCTTGGAGCCGGGACATAAAATCGAGCTTTTTGAAGGTATATAGACATGAATATGGATGGAGTCCTTGTAGAGGAGGCCAACTTTGGCACTTAAGGCATATCGCCCCACGTCCCCGGGACAGAGGGGTATGGTCGGTGCCGATTTCTCCGAGATCACCAAGAAAAAGCCGGAGAAGTCACTGCTCTTGCCCTTGAAGAAGAAGGCAGGGAGGAGCAATCAGGGGAGAATAACGGTGCGCCACCGTGGCGGCGGGGCCAAACGGCGGCTTAGGATTATTGACTTTAAGCGGGACAAGTTTGGAGTTCCAGGCAAAGTAGCCTCCATCGAGTACGACCCCAATCGCTCGGCCAATATCGCTCTGATCAATTACGTCGATGGCGAGAAGCGCTATATCCTGGCCCCTGCCGGACTCAGGGTGGGTAATACCATATGCTCGGGTGAGGGTGCGGAAATAAAGCCTGGTAACGCTCTGCCGTTAAGGTTGATTCCTCTAGGCACTGCGGTCCACAATATCGAGCTTAACCGTGGCAAGGGAGGGCAGATGGTGCGTAGTGCTGGGGCCTCCGCTCAGGTTATGGCCAAAGAGGCTGGCTATACCTTAGTGAGATTGCCCTCGGGGGAACTTCGTCGAGTCAATGGGGAGTGTCTGGGTACTGTGGGGCAGGTGGGAAACATTGACCATAGCAATATCGTTCTGGGCAAGGCGGGCCGCAGAAGGCTCAGGGGGTGGCGGCCTACAGTGCGCGGTTCAGCGATGACGCCTCGAGATCATCCCCATGGTGGTGGCGAGGGACGGTCGCCTATTGGACACCCCGGACCGAAAACCCCCTGGGGCAAGCCAGCAATGGGCTATAGGACGAGGCGCAATAAGCGCAGCGAGAGGCTGATTTTGCGGAGAAGGAAATAGCGCCTTAGGAGGTCTAAAGGAGTGTCGAGGTCGATCAAGAAAGGCCCTTTCATTGACGCCAACTTGCTCAAGAAAGTGGAGATGCTCAATCGAACTGAACTGAAGGCGGTGATCAAGACTTGGTCACGTGCATCCACCATCATCCCGCAGATGGTGGGGTTCACAATCGGGGTGCATGACGGCAGGAGGCACGTTCCTATCTTTATCACCGAGAACATGGTGGGCCATAAGCTGGGAGAGTTTGCCCCAACCAGGACCTACAGAGGACATTCTGCCTCGTCCGAGAGGATAACCCGGCTAAGGAAGTCCCCGACAGGGAAAAGGTAGGTCTTGCTAGGCGAGGATTGAAGAAGTGGAAGTAGTAGCAAGCGCGAGGCAGATAAGGGTATCGCCGCGAAAAGTGCGCCTGGTGTTGGACACAGTGCGCGGGAAGAAGGTAGATGAAGCCTTGGCTATACTCAGCTTCTTGCCTACACCGGCGGCTCGAACTGTGGCTAAGGTAGTCAAGTCGGCAGTTGCCAATGCTGAAAACAATTACCAGATGACGCCGGCACAGCTCAGGATCGTCAAGACCTTTGCCAACGAAGGACAAACCCTGAGGAGATACCGCGCTGGCGCTCGGGGGAGGGTAAACCCTTTTCGCCGACGCTTCAGCCATATTACAATCATTGTAGAGGAGGAGTGAGTGGGACATAAGGTTCACCCCTTTGGTTTTAGGATCGGCATAGTCAAGGACTGGCGTTCCCGGTGGTATGACGAGAAGCACTACGCGGAACTGGTGCACGAAGACATAGATATTCGCCGCATTATTCAGTCCAGTTATCAGGAAGCCGGCATTTCCCAGATCGAAATCGAGCGCAAAGCAAATGAAGTCACGGTGACTGTCCATACCGCTAGGCCTGGTGTTGTGATTGGTCGCGGTGGGCAGAGGGTGGATGAGTTGAGGCTCCTTCTGGAGAAACACACTGAGAAAAAGATTCGCCTAAATATTCAGGAGATCAGGGAACCTGAGCTCGATGCCATGCTGGTGGCCCAGAACATCGCTGAACAGCTCAGGAGGCGTGTATCTTATCGTAGGGCCGTCAAGCAATCCGTTTCTAGGACTATGCTACGGGGGGCTAAGGGGGTAAAAATAAAGTGCTCAGGGAGACTTGGTGGGGCGGAGATCGCTCGCCATGAAGTTGGGCACGAGGGGAGCGTTCCTCTGCACACCCTGAGGGCTGACATAGACTATGGCTTTGCCGAGTCTCTCACTGCTATGGGTCTTATCGGGGTAAAAGTGTGGATCTATAAGGGGGATATCCTTCCCGAAGCTAGCCTGGTAGAGGAGGAGGAGGGGGAGGAAGTATTAGTGGAGAAGAGTGAGGAATAGCATAGGAAGGGAGCAATGCTTCAGCCAAAGCGAGTAAGGTATCGTAAAGTTCATCGCGGGCACCGCAGGGGCAAAGCGCAGGTTAGTAATACCGTGGCCTTTGGCGATTTTGGGCTTCAGGCGCAGGAGTCAGCTTGGCTCACTAGCCGCCAGATTGAGGCAGCGCGGCGTGCTATAGTGCACAGCGTGAGAAGGGGGGGCAAGGTTTGGATTCGCATTTTCCCCGACAAGCCTGTAACCTCGAAGCCAGCGGAGACCAGGATGGGTAGCGGCAAAGGCTCCCTCGACCATTGGGTGGCGGTGGTTAGACGAGGCAGGATCTTATTCGAGATATCCGGAGTCAGGGAGGATGTGGCTCGGGAGGCGATGCGCCTAGCCTCGCATAAACTGCCAATCCAGACCAAGTTCGTTGGTAGAGAGATCCTGGTTGAAGTAGCTTCGTAACTGGTGATACCAATGAGAGCAGATAGGATCAGGGCGCTGAAACCAAAGGAGCTGTCCAAGCAACTTGAAGATGCTCATCAGGAGCTGTTCAACCTTAGGTTCCGGCATACCACCCGGCAACTGGCAAATTACAGTGAGATTCGCAAGGCGAGGAGGAAGATCGCCAGGATCAAGACAATAGTGCGGGAACGGGAGCTTGCTGGGGAATAGCTATGGAAAAGAAGAAAAAAACTCGTCTGGGTCGGGTTCTGAGCAATAAGATGGATAAGACGGTGGTGGTGGAGGTGGAGACTCGACGCCAGCATTCTCGCTATAAGAAAGTCGTCAGACACAAGACGAAGTTTAAAGTCCATGACGGGGGCAACACCTGTGGTATCGGTGACTTGGTGAGGATAGTCGAGACACGTCCTCTGTCCAGAGAGAAGAGGTGGCGGGTAGACGAAGTGCTCGTTAAGGCGGAGACGGTTGCGGTCAAACCCGAGGAGATTGAATAGGCGATGATCCAGTCATTTACTAGGCTTAGGGTAGCCGATAACTCTGGTGCCAAGAGGATCATGTGTATCAATGTGCTTGGTGGCACCAGGAGGAGATATGCTCGGGTTGGCGATACTATCGTGGCCTCGGTAAAGGAGGCAACCCCTGGAGCCGCGGTGAAAAAGGGTGATGTCGTCCGCGCTGTCGTTGTCCGTACTGCCAAGACATACGGGCGCCCCGATGGCACATATATTAGGTTTGATGAGAATGCTGCAGTGGTTCTGGATGAGAGAGGCAATCCCAAAGGCAGTCGCATATTCGGGCCGGTGGCCCGTGAACTCAGGGACAAGAATTTCCTGAAGATCATTTCTCTGGCGCCTGAGGTACTATGATGAACATTCGCAAGAACGATGAAGTGCTGGTGATGAGGGGTGATGATCGAGGGAAAAGGGGGAAGGTGCACCGTTGCATTCCTGGAGAGAATCGGCTTGTTGTGGAAGGGATTAACATGGAAAAGCGCCATATGAAACCCCGGGGGAACATCAGGCAAGCAGGGATCATCGAGCGTGAGGCGCCGCTAGATATCTCCAATGTGATGCTTGTTTGCACCAAGTGTCATAATCCCACTCGCGTTGTATTTCGTATCCTGGGGGACAAGAGCAGGGTACGCGCGTGCAAGAAGTGTGGCGAGGTGATTGACTAGTGGCGAGGCTCAAGGAAAGATATCGGGATGAGATCGTGCGCGTCATGATGCAAGAGCAGGGGTACAAGAACCTAATGCAGGTGCCTCGTTTAGATAAGATTGTGCTCAACATCGGTTTGGGAGAGGCCATTCAAAATCAAAGGGCGTTGGAGGCAGCCACCAATGACCTATCATTGATCTCAGGGCAGCGCCCGGTAATAACCCGTGCCAAGTGGTCTATCGCATCCTTCAAGTTGCGGGCCGGTATGGCCATCGGCCTGATGGTGACGCTACGCGGCGAGCGTATGTATGAATTCTTCGACCGATTGGTGAACGCTGCCTTGCCCCGCGTACGTGACTTTCAGGGCCTCCCCGCGAAGGCATTCGACGGACGGGGAAACTACACTCTTGGCATAAGTGAGCAGATTATCTTCCCCGAGATCGACTATGACAAGGTGGACAAGATTCGTGGGTTACAGGTGTCTATCATCACTACCGCGCGCACCGATGAGGAGGCCAGGAGGCTTCTGGAGTTGATGGGCGTACCGTTCAGTAGGCAGTAGATTGGGAAAAAGATGGCTAAAGTATCGAAAATCGTGAAATCACAGCGTGCTCCGAAGTATCGGGTACGACACCGCAATCGTTGTGGATTGTGTGGCCGCCCCCGTGCCTACATCCGTCAGGCTGGACTATGCCGGATTTGCTTCAGGAAGATGGCGCTCGAGGGGCTGCTTCCTGGGGTTAAGAAATCGAGCTGGTGATCTTTTTTTGAGGGATTGATGTGAGTCTCAGCGACCCTATAGCTGATATGTTGACCCGGATCCGCAATGCCATCAATGCCAGGCATGACTTTGTTCTGGCACCTGCCTCCAGGATCAAGATCTCGATTGCCAAGGTGCTGAAGGAGGAGGGTTTCATTAAGGACTACGAGGTGCTAAAGGGTAATACCCCGCAGAGGGTGATCAAGATTTACCTTAGCTATGCCGGGAAAAAGGAATCTATGCTAAGTGGGTTGCAGCGGGTTAGCAAGCCCGGCCTGAGAGTCTATTGCCGTAAGGGCGAGATTCCCAGGGTCTATGGAGGACTCGGCATAGCCGTTGTGTCTACATCTCAAGGGGTAATGACGGGACAGGGGGCGTGGAAGAAGGGTTTGGGGGGTGAGTTGCTGTGTTATGTGTGGTAAGACAGGTGAGAGATAAACATGTCCAGAGTAGGAAATAGGCCAATTACTGTACCCCGTGGAGTGGAGGTACTGGTTGAGGGCAACGAGGTCACGGTGAAGGGGCCCAAGGGAGAGCTTCGCCGCTCCCTTCCGCAGGATATGAGCATTTCCGTACAGGATGGCGTCGTCACCGTGTCAAGGCCGACAGATAGCCGGATCCATCGCTCACTGCATGGTTTTACCAGGAGCATGCTCGCCAATATGGTTGAGGGCGTGAGCGAGGGCTTTCGGAAGAACCTCGAGCTTCATGGAGTGGGGTACCGCGTCCAGAAGTCTGGAGACAATCTTATGATTCAGGTAGGGTATTCTCACCCTGTGGAGATTGTCCCTCCGGCGGGGATAACGCTTATTAGCGAGGCTCTGAATCAGGTGAGCGTCTTGGGGATAGAAAAAGAGCTGGTGGGGGAAATTGCAGCACAGATTCGGGCAGTGCGCCCTCCTGACCGCTATTTGGGGAAGGGAATTAGATACGCCGGCGAGCAAATTCGACGCAAGGCAGGAAAAGCGGGCAAGCTTGGCAGAAGGAAATAAAAGGCATGGCTGTCGGCAAGAGAGAAGCGCTGAGAAGGAGACATGAACGGGTGAGGAAGGAGGTCAGGGGCACCCCCGATCGCCCCCGGCTTTGTGTCTTTCGCAGCCTTAATCATATCTATGCTCAGGTGATAGACGATAGTTCAGGGAGGACACTTGCTAGCGCGTCGACCCTTGATGCGGAGATAAAAGCCGACTTGGGGAACAAAACCAAAACGGAGCAGGCGGGATTGGTGGGGAACTTGGTTGCCAAACGAGCCCAAAGCAAGGGGGTAAACCAGACCGTCTTCGACCGCGGGGGACGCAAGTATCATGGTAGGGTGAAGGCTTTGGCCGATGGTGCCCGAGAATCGGGATTGAGGTTTTAGGCTTTATGGAACGGAAGGATAGGAGAGATGATAGGGAGTCAGGCTTCAGCGAGCGGCTGATTCATGTTAATCGTGTGGCAAAGGTTGTAAAGAGAGGGCGGCGGTTCAGCTTCAGTGCGCTGGTGGTGGTCGGCGATGGTGAGGGGCATGTTGGTGCCGGGTTGGGCAAGGCTAGAGAGGTGCCAGCAGCGATCCGCAAGGGCGGTGCCATCGCCCGGAAGAATCTGATTGAGGTCCCAATGGTAGATGGTACCATTCCCTACAAGATAGTAAGCAAGTTTGGAGGGGCCAAGGTGATGTTGAAGCCGGCAGCACCAGGCACAGGGGTCATTGCCAGCGGCGGGGTACGAGCCACCGTGGAGGCTGCAGGTATTAGGGACATAGTGACCAAATCGATGGGCAGTTCCAACCCAATAAACGTGGTCAGAGCGACCATGCTCGCCCTCAGTCAATTGAAGGATCCTAAGCAGGAAGTAGCAAGGAGAAAGTTAGTTGCTGCGGGTGGTGAGGAGTCCGGTGTCTAAACTACGTGTTACGTGGAAAAAAAGCGCCATCGGCTACAACAGGAGGCAGCGAATGACCCTTAAGGCCCTGGGCTTTCGCTCTCTGAACCATACTATCATCCATAGCGACTCGGCAGCTATCCGCGGTATGATAAACAAGGTGAGGCATCTGGTCCAGGTGGAGGAGGTCGCTGAGGAGTGAGCGATGAGGCAGCATGAACTTGGTCCGAGAGCGGGATCGAAACGTAGTAGAAAGCGAGTTGGTCGCGGTGTCGGCAGCGGACACGGTACCTACTCCTGCCGTGGGTGCAAGGGGCAAAATGCACGCTCGGGGGGAGGGGTAAACCCCCGGTTCGAGGGTGGTCAGACCCCTTTGGTCAAACGCTTGCCCTCCAAACGTGGCTTCACCAATATCTTCAAAACCGACTATGCTTTAGTGAACCTGCGGCGGCTAGCAATCTTCGAAGAGGGTGTCGAGGTAACGCCGCAGAAACTTCTGGATGTTGGGCTGGTGCCCTCCCTCAAGAAACCAATCAAGATCCTCGGCGATGGCGAGATTCAGCGTCCTCTGGTGGTAAGAGCTGATAAGTTCACTCAAACCGCAAAGCAGAAAATAGAGGCCTCTGGTGGAAGAGCGGAGGAGATTTAGGGGATAGCGGGGAAGATGCGACAACCACAAGCAAGCTCAAGACCACGATTGTTTCAGGCTATGATAGATGCCTTTAGCCTCCCTGACCTGAGGTGGAAGTTGCTCTTCACCCTCGCCATGTTGGTCGTCTTTCGTTTTGTGGCCCATGTCCCCATTCCCGCGGCGGATCCAGACGCACTGGGAGTGCTAGCCAGAGGTGAACAGCAGCTGCCTGCCCTCCTGGGCATGCTTGACATCTTCAGCGGTGGGGCGCTGAGGAACGTAAGTATAGCTATGCTCGGCGTTTACCCCTACATTACCGCCTCGATTATCATGCAGCTCCTGGTGCCGGTTATCCCCCGCCTGCAAGCGCTCTCTCGGGAGGGGGAGGAGGGCCGCCGGAAGATAAACCAGTATACCCACTGGCTGATGGTGCCTATGTGCCTGCTCCAGGGCTATGGGCAACTAGTGGTACTACACAGAACTACAGTCAGTGTCAATGGCGTGGACACTTCACTCGTGGATCGCATAGGCCTCTCTGGTGACCTATTGCTGCCCACCATTGCTATGCTGGTTACGCTGACTGCGGGCACCGTTTTCCTGGTGTGGCTGGGGGAGCGCATAACCGAGAGGGGCATCGGCAATGGTATATCCATCATAATCTTCGGCGGCATCGTCTCTGCCTTGCCGATGAATCTCTGGCGGAGTCACGAGACCGCGGGCCTCAGCGGCTTGCTCACGCTGATCGCCCTATTGCTGGCGATTGCTTTCTTCATAGTGTTTGTCAACGAAGCGGTGCGCCGGATTCCTGTCCAGTATTCGCGCAGCCTGTTTCGAGGCGGCAAGATGTACCGACAATCGGGTGGGACCCATATCCCGCTCAGGGTAAACTCGGCGGGGATGATCCCTCTGATCTTCGCCTACGCGATTCTGATGTTCCCGGCAGCGGTGGCTAGCTACTTCGGGGCCACTTTCGTTCAAGACTTGTTGGGCGTGGACGGGTATATCTATTGGGCCCTTCTGTTCCTCCTTGTTGTTGGGTTCACTTTCTTCTATACTCTGGTGATTTTCCAGCAGCAGAACCTGGCCGAGACTTTGCAGCGGCAGGGTGGCTTTGTCCCGGGAATCCGCCCCGGGCGCCCCACCGGCGATTACCTGAACCGGATTATCATACGCATTACTTGGGGTGGGTCGTTCTTCCTCGCCGCGATAGCGGTGTCACCTCTGTTGGCGCGGTGGCTGGTGGGAGGAGCGGTCGGTACCACCCTTATGCTCGTCTCTGCCGCTGGCCTTTTGATCGTCGTGGGCGTAGTTCTGGATACCATGAGGCAGATCGAGGCGCAGCTTCTGATGCGCCAGTACGAAGGTTTCATCAAATAAGTAGGGAGGAATAGGTAACAACAATTGCATGTAATTCTTTTGGGAGCCCCCGGGGCGGGCAAGGGAACTCAGGCGGTTCAGATCTCTGGAAGGCTTGGGCTGGCTCATATAGCCTCTGGTGATCTCTTTCGCCAGGAGCAAGGTAGCGGGAGCGAGTTGGGAAAAATTGCCAAGTCATATATGGAAAAGGGCTTGCTGGTTCCCGATGAGGTAACTGTTAGGATGATTTTGGGCAGGATTGCTGCTCCCGATTGCGCCAAGGGTTTTCTGTTAGATGGTTTTCCCAGGACATTAGAGCAGGCAAAGGCGCTGGATCAGGCGCTGGCTGAAGAAGGTAAGAGCATTAGTTTGGTGTTATATATCAAGGTCTCCACCGAGGAGCTTCTAAGGCGCCTGAGCGGGCGCTGGATTTGCCGCAACTGTCAGGTGCCTTATAACATTGTTGAACTGCCGCCGAAGGTGCCGGGTAAGTGTGATTATTGTGGGGGCGAGCTCTATCAACGCCCCGATGACTCAGAGGAGACAGCGAGGAAGCGACTCGAGGTCTATTTTGCCCAGACCATGCCTCTTATAGAGTACTACACTGAAGCAGGCAAGTTGGTGGAGATCGAGGGCGAGAAGGGAATCGAAGGGGTTGCCCAGGATTTGATCGCAGCCATTGAGGCAGGGATTGTGAGATGACCCAGATCGGACACGAGGCGGGTATAATCCTGAAATCACCGCGAGAACTCGCACAAATGCGGGAAGCAAGTTGGGTTGCTGCTGTTGTTCTTGAGGAGGTGGCCCAGAAAGTGAGGCCAGGGGTAACCACTGCGGAACTAGACGATGTTGCTGTCAACGAGGTGAGAAAACGAGGGGCTGTTGCCTCGTTCAAAGGATATCGTGGTTTTCCAGCATCGATCTGTACGTCGGTGAATGAAGAGGTGGTCCACGGCATACCTGGAAACCGAGTGCTTAAGGAGGGCGACATAATCTCCCTCGATTTCGGGGCGCAGCTAAATGGCTTTCATGGCGATGCCGCGATGACGATGGGGGTGGGGAGGATAGGCTCCGAGGCTCAGAAGATCATCGACGCTGCAAGAGGTGCGCTGGAGGCAGGCATTGCTGCAGCCAGAATCGGTGCCAGGTTGGGAGATGTATCGGCAGCGATCCAGTCCCATGCTGAAGCCAGAGGCTTCTCCGTAGTGAGAGAATATGTGGGGCATGGCATTGGCCGGCAATTGCACGAAGACCCTCAAGTCCCCAATTTTGGTATTGCTGGCGAAGGGCCTGTGCTGCAAAAGGGCATGACCATGGCGTTGGAGCCTATGCTTAATGCTGGGGTGTGGCGCACCAGGGTTGCTGAGGATAAGTGGACAGTCATTACCGTTGATGGTAAACTATCTGCTCACTTTGAGCATACTATTGCAATTGATGATAATGGGCCAGAGATACTGACCAAACTCCAGGGTTTTCCCGAAGGGGTGATCTGAAAGCAAATGCCGAAAAGAGAAGCCATTGAGGTTGAAGGGACGGTAGTTGAGCCTTTGCCCAACGCTATGTTCAGGGTGGAGCTTCCCAATGGGTACCGGGTTCTGGCGCATGCCTCGGGAAAAATGAGACTTCATTATATAAGGATACTGCGTGGTGATAGGGTCTTGGTGGAACTCTCGCCGTATGACCTGTCACGGGGAAGGATTACCTATCGCTTTAAGTGATAACCTCATAGACAATCAGAGGGTGGGTAGGATGAAGGTGAAAGCTTCGGTTAAGGTTCGTTGTGAAAAGTGCAAGATTGTAAAGCGCAAAGGCGTGGTTAGAGTTATTTGCTCAAATCCGAGACATAGACAAAGGCAGGGTTAGTCTTTCTGAGGAGGGGTGATGGCGCGTATTGCTGGCGTCGATATACCTAAGGACAAGAGGGTGGAGATAGCGTTACGCTATATCTTTGGCATCGGACCTACCTTGAGCCGAAGGATATTGGAGCAGACGGGAATCAGTCCGGATGTTAGGGTCAGGGATCTCACTGATGATGAGGTAAACCGCATACGCGAGGTCATCGACAAGGGATATAGGGTAGAAGGCATCCTCAGGAAGGAGATCAATTTCAACATCAAGCGGTTTATCGATATAGGGTCCTACCGTGGCATCAGGCATCGTCGAGGGCTGCCAGTTCATGGGCAGCGGACGAAGACCAATGCCCGCACTAAACGAGGGGCTCGTAGAACGGTAGCTGGCAGAGGTAGGCGACGCGGCGTGACCAAGAAATAAGCGGAGGTGACTAATGGCCAAGAGAAAGCCAACTCGGGTTAGGAGGCGAGAGAGGAAAGCGGTTCCACGTGGACGCGCTTATATCCAGTCTACCTTTAACAATACGATAATCACCCTTACTGATCCCCAGGGCAATGTCATCGCGTGGGGCAGTTCGGGCACTGCTGGGTTCAAAGGGTCGCGCAAGGGGACTGCCTATGCAGCGCAGCGGGCAGCCGAAGCTACGGCGAGGCGGGGAATGGAACATGGCTTGCGCCAGATCGATGTCTATGTCAGGGGGCCGGGAAGTGGCCGGGAGGCGGCAATTCGTTCCCTTCAAGCCGCAGGTCTCAGTATCAGTAGCATCAGGGATGTAACACCGGTTCCTCATAATGGCTGCCGTCCGCCAAAGAGGAGACGGATATAAAGGAGGTTTGAGATGGCCCGTTATACTGGGCCGGCTTGTCGGATTTGTCGGCGCCACGGTGAGAAGCTGATGCTAAAGGGGGCCAAGTGTGTCACGCCTAAGTGCCCTGTTGTGCGGCGACATAGTCCTCCGGGACAGCATGGCAGTGCCCGTCGCAAGGTCTCCGAGTATAGCTTGCAACTGAAGGAGAAGCAAAAGACACGTTTCATTTATGGCGTGCTTGAACGTCAATTTCGGAGGCATTATGCGAAAGCTGAGCGGCTTCCTGGGCAAAGCGGAGAGAACCTTTTGCGAATACTGGAGATGAGGCTGGACAATGTAGTTTATCGCTTGGGCTTTGCTGATTCTCGCCGCCAAGCAAGACAGCTCGTGCAGCATGGGCATATCACTGTCAATGGGCGTGTGACCAATATCCCGTCGTGTCTCGTCAAGGAGGGTGATGTCATGGCTTGGAAGGAAGGCAGCTCCAAAACCGCGCTATATCAGATGGTGGCTAAGGATATCGAGAGCAAAGTCATTCCAGGCTGGCTCAGTTTGGATCAAGACAGTCTCTCGGGACGGGTGCTTTCTGCTCCAGAGCGTAGCGAGATGGAGTCTACCATTGATGAGCGGCTGGTCGTGGCATTCTACTCAAGATAAATCTCTAATCGTTTCTCGTGAGGAGGCAGTGTGTTACAGGAGGCTATAACTCCCAGGATAGAATGTGAAGATAGCTCCGAGAATTACGGAAAGTTCGTTGTCGAGCCCTTAGACCCCGGATTCGGGGTCACCTTGGGCAATAGCCTACGCCGCGTGCTGCTCAGCTCGCTTCTGGGAGCGGCAGTGACCGCGGTCAAGATCGAGGGGGTACAGCATGAGTTTGCAACCATACCCCGCGTAAAGGAAGATGTTATAGAATTTCTACTCAATGTCAAGGAGCTGCGACTTAAGGCTCTCTCCGATCGGCCGGGGAGATTATTCCTCGAGGTTACGGGTGAGGGGACTGTTTGTGCTGGTGACATTAAGCCCTCTGCCGACTTCGAAATAGTGAACCCTGAACTCCATCTAGCCACACTTGATTCGCCAGATGCTTACCTGGACGTTGTGTTCTACGTGGAGCAGGGTAAGGGGTACGTGCCTGCTGGTCGTGGTGATGGTCTGCCTCTCGGGGTCATACCGGTGGACGCTATTTACACCCCGGTGCGCAGGGTGAATTACAGTGTGGAGAAAACCCGTGTTGGTCAGGTGAGCAACTACGACCGACTAATCTTGGAGCTGTGGACCGATGGCACCACTTCGCCAAGCGAAGCACTCTCAGGGAGCGCTGAGATTTTAGTCAGCCACTTCTCACTGTTCTACGGCTTGGGCAAGGCCCCAGTAGAGGGCGAAAAGCTGGTTGCTCCCGCTATCCCGCCGGAGCAATACGAGATACCATTGGAACAACTTGGGCTTTCAGCGCGCACTTTTAACTCCTTGCGCCGAAGCGGCATCACCAAAGTTGGGGAGCTCCTGGAGAAGAGCGATGACGAGTTGCTTGGGCTGAGGAGCTTCGGCCAGAAGTCTCTGGACGAGGTGAAGGAGCGACTTGAAGCACATGACCTGCGTCCTCCCCCCTCGGAGGAGGAGATAGAATCGCCCGAGGGTGAAATTGAGACCGGTGCTGAGGAAGCCGGGAGTGGCGAAGACATAGGCCACGTGGAGAATTGGTCTGCTTAAGGATGGTTTTTATCCAGTGAGGAGAAGATGAGACACAGGGTAGCTGGTCGTAAACTCTCCAGGCCAACGGGCCATAGGAAGGCGCTTTACAGGAACTTGGTAACTGACCTCCTGCGCTATGAGAAGATCGTTACCACCCAGGCCAAGGCTAAGGAGGCAGGGCCTCTGGCGGAGAAGGTGATCACCTGGGGCAAGCAGGGGTCCTTACATGCTCGCCGCCAGGCCCTCTCGTTTGTGAGGGACAAGGACGTGGTAGACAAGGTATTCTCCGAGATCGGCCCGAGGTATGCCGATAGGCCAGGTGGCTACACCAGGGTGATCAAGCTGGGGCCTCGGTTGGGAGACGGAGCTCCCATGGCACAATTGGAACTGGTTTAGATGGAGTCGCCGCCACCCAGTAATCTGGCACTGGTTGTTGAATATGAGGGAACGAGGTATCACGGATTTCAATATCAAGTTGGTGTGCCAACGATTCAAGGGGAAATAGAGCGCGCTCTGGTGAAGGCAACCGGGGAGAGGATTCGAATAGTAGGAGCTGGCCGTACTGATGCGGGGGTTCATGCCAAGGGACAGGTTGTTAGTTTCGGTACTTTCTCAAACCTGCATCCCCAGACTTTGGTCAGGGCTCTGAACTTCTATCTTTGGCCGGATATCGCCGTTAAGGCTGTCAGTAGGGTGGAAAGCGATTTTAATGCAAGGAGGAACGCACTCAGTCGGGAATATCGCTATGGGATCTTAAATAGCCCGGCACCGTCTCCTTTGCACCAGAGATATGCTTATTATGTGCCGGCGGCACTTGATATCGATGCCATGAACCACGTCTGCCAGTATCTTGTAGGGAGCCATGATTTCGCTTCGTTCACCGGCCCGACTGGTCGGAGGACGGTGCGCCAGGTCTATAAAGCGGAGGTATTAGTGGAGGAGGAGTTGGTGTTTTTCGATATGGTGGCTAACGCTTTCTTGCCCAAGCAAGTGCGTTGCACGGTGGGCTCTCTGATTAGAGTTGGGTTGGGCAAGCTAACGGCAGAAGAGTTTGAGGAGATAATGCAGGCGAGAAGGCCTGGATTGGCGGCACCTGTAGTGCCCCCTCACGGCCTTTGTTTGATGAAGGTGAACTATGCCGAGAACAAGCTCGGTAAGGGGCGGTTAGATGAGAACCTATAGCACCAAAGCCTCCGATATCGAGCGGGAGTGGTGGGTTATGGATGCCTCGGGGAAAATCTTGGGCAGGTTGGCATCGGAGGTTGCAAGGCTGCTCAAGGGTAAACATAAGCCGATCTACTCGCCCCATCTCGATGTCGGCGACTATGTTGTTGTGGTAAATGCGGCTAAAGTGAGGGTAACGGGCAACAAGCTCACCCAGAAGATTTACTATCGTCATTCCCAATATCCGGGAGGTCTGAAAAGCACCAGCCTGAAAAGGATGATGGAGACTTATCCCACCAGGGTAATCGAGCATGCGGTAAAGGGCATGTTGCCGCACAATCGGCTGGGTGCTGCCATGTTTAAGAAGCTTAAGGTCTATCCTGGGGCTGAGCATCCCCATCAGGCCCAGGTTAAGGTGACCGAGAAGGAGAGTTAGCTTGAGCGAGCAAGCCTATTTTCGTGGCACAGGGCGAAGAAAGACAGCAGTGGCTCAGGTGAGGCTGATGGCAGGCAACGGCGCCATCATAGTCAATGGTAAGCCGTTCGAGGATATTTTCGGCATACCGCGGTTGCAGTCTACCATCCTTGAGCCGCTCAGGGTTACCGACACCCTGGATAAATTCAATGCTATAGTCAAAGTAGGAGGTGGCGGCATCTCAGCTCAGGCCGGAGCCATTTGCCATGGCATAAGCCGTGCCCTGCTCATAATGGATGAAAGCCTTAGGCCGCTCCTTCGCAGCCACGGGCTACTCACCAGGGACGCCCGAGCGAAGGAACGGAAGAAGTACGGGCTGAAGAGGGCTCGCAAGGCACGCCAGTACCGCAAGAGATAGTATCTGCTGAATAGAGCGTACACAAGCTGACTTTGATGTGCTCTTTGGGCAACTTGCCTGGAGGGCACATTTTGTACTGAGCAAGCTAGGGGCAATTGCCCTCCAGTTCCCCCAGTGCGGAACAGCAGGGGCTCTATTCTTGGGCTAGCCTTTTGCCCAGTTCAAACGCGTCTGATAGCGCGGTTGGGTGCTCCTTGATCTCGCCTCTGTCATCAACACCACGGACGAGCAGTTCCTCGGCATAGTCGACGCCGATAGCCTGGAAGAAGTATTTCACCGTCAATATAGAGCCATCAAATAGCTGCTTGCCCCTGGTGGCTCCTACAGCGATAAATGCCCCCCTTCTCGCAGAGTCTGGCGGGCTCTGCTTGAGGACGTATCTTCTTGCCCACAGTGCCTGGCAACGATCGATGAGCGCCTTTACCTGGGCGGTAATGCCGTAGAAAAACATGGGTGAGGCAACTATCACAATATCTGCCTCGAGGAGCTTGGGATATATGTCATCCATATCGTCTCGAATGACACAATTGCCGTCCCTGAGGCAACCATAGTATTCTCGGCACGGGGCTATCTTGAGCTTATCGACCATGATCTTCTCGGTCTCTGCTCCTTGGCTCTGTGCTCCCCTGAAGGCCTCGTCCAGCAATAGGTCCGTATTACCGCTTATCCTCGGGCTTCCCATGATGCCCAGTGCCTTCAAGTGTACCTCCAAGCCTCGTTAACTACAATAGCAATACTAGGCACATGCTATCTGGTTGTCAACAAACGTAGGCGTTGAGCCGAGAGCTGAACACTTGTGATTAGGCTTTGCTATTAGCAACCCGAAAGTTTATAATCTTGCATCGGCTGGTCGTCAGAGCGAAGGGGGTGCACCAAAATGCAGGAACACACACCGACATATGATGAAGCGCTGTCCCTTCTCAAGGAGTTTAACGACAGTGAAAGCCTGTTGAAGCATGCCTATTGCGTTGAGGGAGTGATGCGCTACATGGCCCGTAAGATGGGAGAGGATGAGGAGAAGTGGGGCATCATTGGACTGGTGCATGACCTGGACTATGGACGTTTTCCGGAGCAGCACTGCAAGAAATCGCAGGAGATATTGGAGGAACGTGGTTGGCCGAAGGAGTACGTACGAGCGATTGTATCTCACGGATGGGGCATTTGCAGTGACGTTGAGCCGCAAACTAGTATGGAGAAGACGCTTTATGCTGTCGATGAACTGACTGGGCTCATTACAGCAGTGGCCATAATCCGACCATCGAAAACCGTGGCGGACCTGGAGGTAAAGTCGGTGATGAAGAAATGGAAGGACAGGTCATTCGCTGCAGGTGTAAACCGCTCGGTAATTGAGAAGGGGACAGCGATGTTAGGTGTGGAGCTGGGAGATCTGGTCGGCGACGTGATTATGGGTATGCGCGAGGTAGCTGACAGGATAGGGCTTTAGGAGAGGAAAATGAGGACGGAGGATTAGCGAATGAAAGTAAGCCGAGTTGAGGAGATGAGGAATCTGGACCGCAGGGCCACGGAGGAGTTTGGCATCACCGAGCAGATTCTGATGGAAAATGCGGGTGAGGCCTCGTATTTTGTCATTTTGAAGGAAATTGGCGTGAAGGGGAGGAGGTTTGTCCTTCTCTGCGGCGTTGGTAACAACGGAGGGGATGGATTTGTGGTCGGCAGGAAGATTCACTCGATGGGTGGAGAGGCAAGGGTCTTTCTGCTGGGAGACAGGGATAAGCTGAGCGGAGCTGCAAAGAGCAATTTTGACATCATTTCCAGGATGCCAATAGAGGTCCACGACGTCGAGTCGATCGACCAACTGGAAGGAGCTACATTCCACTGCGATGCCATCGTCGATGCCATATTCGGAACCGGTCTCATGAGGGAGACCTCAGGAATATATAAGGATGCCATTGAGTTGATAAATGAGAGCAAGAAAAAGGTTTTCAGCCTCGACATCCCTTCGGGCGTAAACGGTGATACGGGGGAGGTGATGGGCGCGGCTGTACAGAGCGACTACACTATAAGCTATGGACTTCCCAAAGTAGGCAACATGCTCTATCCGGGCTTCGACTTATGCGGCAAGCTCTACGTATCTCATATTTCCTTCCCCCCGTCGCTTTGTGAAGCAGATTCCATAAAAGTCCATGTAAATGATCTTGTCAGACTCCCTCAAAGGTATAAGGACACTCATAAAGGGAGCTATGGCAGGGCTCTCTTCATCTCCGGCTCTTCAAGCTACTTTGGCGCGCCTTATTTCTCAGCTCTTTCCTTTCTCAAAGCTGGCGGGGGGCTTTCTTACCTTGCCACACCGCAGTCCCTCTCACCATTCTTGGCAAGCAAAGGAAGCGAGGTAGTCTTTCTTCCTCAGAGAGAGACGGGTTCGGGAAGTCTAGCCCTGGAAAGCAAGGAGGAACTCCTGGAGTTCTCGAAGAGTGTAAACATGGTCATTCTGGGCCCTGGCCTCTCTCTGGACTCGGAGACTCAGGAGTTGGTGAGGGAACTGGCGAAGCGGATCGAGGTCCCTTTGCTCATAGACGGCGATGGGATCACCGCAATCGCTGGCGAGATAGAGCTTGTCAGAGCGAGGGAGGCACCGACGATACTTACGCCACACAGCGGCGAGATGGCCCGGATCACCAAGATGGGAGTAAGTGAAGTAGACAAAGATAGGATAAATGTGCTTCAGGAAACGGCCAGGGAGTTGAACGCTATCATTGTGCTCAAAGGAGCCCACTCGCTCATAGGCTACCCCGATGAGACGGTGTACATCAACACCAGCGGGAACCCTGGAATGGCCACGGCTGGAAGTGGGGATGCACTCACCGGTGCAATTGCAGCCATGTATGGGCTGGGATTACCCATTGGGGAGGCTGTGAGAATGGGTGTCTTTATGCATGGACTCTCCGGGGACTTGGCCGCTGGAGAAAAGGGGGAGGACGGCATAACAGCGCAGGACATCGTGGATTATCTGCCTAACGCCTTGAGATATTACCGCGCGAACTTCGAGGAACTCTCAGAAAACTTCTATGAAAGCATCTATGTAGTATAGCAGCAAATCTGTACGGCTTTGCACGCTGAACCTGATGGGGGTTCAAGGGCCTCTCACTACCTCCAACCAACGGTTGAGTTCACTATAGAACGCGAGTGACTTCTCGTCATATTGTGCCGGCATAAGAGATGCCTCAGAGGGATGATAGATCTGTTCTTCACCACAAGGATTTATGGGGAGCACTGTATCACTAGCGCCATCCCATTCCTCGTTCACATGTAGACCCAATTTCTTGAGCCCGGGATCCACTGTGGCATCCACGAGAACGAGTTTTCCATCTATATCCACCATGCAGGCCAGGTGATGACTTGTGGGCAGCTCTCTGGCCAGACTTATGAGCTGAGGCGGATAGTCTATTTCAACCTCGTCCCATCTGAAGGGATAGACTGCATATAAAACTTGCATTCCAAGTCTTTGATACATATCGCAGAGGAGAAAGTGCTTTGGCGTGCATGAGCCTTTCCCGAGGTTGAGTATTTCTACATATCTTTTGGAATCAGCAAGCTCGGGAATAGTGGCGTAAGGTATGTCTCTTATCCTCTCGAAGATGCTCACCCTCGCCTCGACGGCGTTTTTCCCCTCGGTCCACTCCCTGAGCTTTTCCTCAATAACCTCAGCCATGATCAAGAAGAAATCAGCGCGCCCTTCTTTCGACAGTAAAGCCCAGCAGGCGCAACTCCGCAATCAGGTTTGTGGGATCCTCTGAACTCAGATGGACGACGAAGCTATTTGCTTCTCGCTCAGGTATAGGAAGCATGAACATGGTTATTACATCCAGGCCGAGTTTGTTTATGGCAGCGACCACCCTTTCAACATCTCTAGTCCCTTGACAGTTCCGGATCACAAGCCGGGAGCCGGGGTCATCTATTCCCAAGATAGGGTTCAGGATCTTGTAGAAGAAATCGTTAGTAGTGGCTATTCCGACAAGCCTGCCGTCATCCACCACGAGCAGGGCTCCCACTTTCTTCTGCTGCGCCAGCGTCACCGCCTCCTCCACTGTGGCATCAGGGCTGACCGTTACCAGTTCCTTGACCATGACCTCCTTGACTGTAACCTTGTTCAATAGACGGGTGATATCATGAATGTTGAAGCTGTCAAGCCGGGAAGGAGCAGCCCTGTCGAGCGCATCGCGGGTGACTATGCCTATCAATAGTCCCTTATCTACTACAGGCAAGCGACGCAGGCGACGGGCATCCATTATCCTTCTGGCCTCAGCGAGTGACGTACTGCTGGGGATGGTAGTGACGTTGCAGGTCATTACATCGCTCATAAACATTGCCGGCCTCCGTTGTAGTAACTACCTGTCTCTTATGACCCCGGTGGGATACGGTCTTGTGTAGTCGAATTCTATGCTCTAAAGGAATAGCGTGTCAAGGGCCTGTACTCGTCCGTCCACTTGTTGACATAACTCTAGGCGGGGATAGACCTGGGGATTACCGGGCTTCTAGCGCCTGCTTTTCAACAGACGCAGCAACACTCTCAGGAGGTGTCAACGTCTTGATAGGTGTGAGCCTCAGGTGGAAATCAACCTCATATGTTTTCACTTCCACGAATGCCAGGTTCTTCACAGCATACTCTAATGCCGAGTCTGTCTTTTTGGTGATTATTATTCCTCTAACGTTCTGACTTTCGGCAGCGACCTTCTCCCTGACCCAGCTAGCGTATCGCAGGAGTTGTCCCACCGTGGAATCGCTGGTATCTCCTCTCTTCAATTGAATTATGACTAAATCGTTTGTGTCTCTATCGCGTGCCAGGAAATCTATAGTCCAAGCCCCTGCCGGAAATCGCCTGCCGCCGTGCCTGTCGGTTTGGTAGAGTTCGAGTGCTGAGCCCCAATCAATACTCGACCAGTTCCGATAAATGAATTCCTCCAGGCTGTAGAATCCCACACGCCAGGTCCAGTGCGCAACTCGTGCGTTGAAGTCAAACTTATCCTGTGGAAACTTGGCAGTCAACAGGACAGCGAAATAGGACAGGACATTAGCAACTATAAATACGAGTGCTAGTAGTGTAAGGACGACAAGACGTGGAGTGAGCAATAACCACTTGAGAAGCGATAGCCAGAATGACGGCCGTTCTTTGAGCCGCCCGCTGTCGAAGACTGAGAGGATCCCTATTTCTTGTGCCATACCCCACCTCCTTAGTTGCATGCCATAAGCGGGATCTCCAATAACTGCTGTGGCAATGCTAGTCTACTGCTCTCCGTCTGTCAAGCTCTCTCGGTTACATGAAATAGTGGATTGTTCGAACTATAAGCCTTTTGAGATCAGCATACGTCCTGTATAATATAAACGGCAGGGATATGAAAGCTACCGAGGAATGCTACTACTGCTTGGAGAGGCTCCTGCGTCAGGCTGCTGAGCTGGCTACCGAGGAGCCCGAGTTGAGGACGAAGGTTATAGAGGAAGGGCTCGTGCTGCTAGACCGCGAGTTCTCCACAGATAAGACCTCCATCGCTACTGCCACGCCCCTGCACCGCCTGGTCAGGGCGCTAACCGGCAATGCCGATCCCTACCACAGGATCAAGGAAGCGGAGTTGGGGATGGCCGCAGAGCTTCAACGGAGCTTGCAGCACAATCCCGAAGGAGACCTCAGGAACTGCCTTGTCTTCGCTGTTCGGGGAAACACCATAGATTTCTTCAGAGACGTCAGCGGGATCCTGGAGGAAATGGGGGAACCGGTAGAGTTTGTCATCGATGACATAGTGAAGCTGGAGGGAGAGCTGGAAGGGGCAAAGAGCATCCTTTATCTGGCGGACAACGCCGGGGAGGTACCCTTCGACCTGCCTCTGGTGAATAGGCTGGGAGGTTACGTCACCGTCACCTATGTGGTGAAAGAGTCACCCGTCCAAGACGACATCACTCTCGCCGATGT
>SOKG01000057.1 GCA_004376205.1 Dehalococcoidia bacterium
CATCCCCAGCGTTGTGCCCCAGTCCGTGGTCCCGACAAGAGCGATCTCTTCCATCTCGCGCCTCACCCCGTTTGTCTCCTCTCACCCTTCCGCCCCAGCTTGCTCTCCGAGCCCGACAACAGCCTAGCTATATTATCCCGATGCTGCAAAACAATCAAGGCAGCAGCGACCCCCACATAGATGAAGTGCTGTGCCGGAGCCTTGTCCAGAGCGACAAAAGCGGCCATCATCGCCACCGCACTCAGGCCACCCAGCATGGACCCCAGGGAGACATAGCGAGACACAGCAGCGATAATGACGAAGATCGCAAATCCGGAAGCGGCAACCACCGGTGCCATCACAAAAAGTCCGCCCACTGAAGTGGCGACGCCACGTCCACCCCGAAACCTGATGAACACCGACCAGTTATGCCCGGCGATGGCGGCGAAGCCGGCAGCCATCTCCCCAGCCGGAGTGCCCAGGACGTACCTGGCAAGGACAACAGCAATCACACCCTTAAGCATGTCGGCGATGAGGGCTACAGCAGCAGCCCTGGTGCCAAGGGTGCGTAGCACGTTAGCGCTACCGGTCTTGCCACTGCCATATTCCCTGAGGTCCACACCGCGAAGCTTGCCCAGCACCAGCCCGGAGGGGATAGAGCCAATCAGGTAACTGCCGACGACCACGGCAGCGAACTCGATCATCCTTTGCCCTTTCGCTTGAAGACAAGCTTCAGCGGGGTGCCGCTAAAGCCGAAAGCCTCACGAAGCTTATTCTCCAGGTACCGCTGATAGGAAAAGTGGAGCAGCTTGGGATCGTTCACAAAGAAAACGAAGGTTGGCGGGTTGACCTCGGCCTGGGTGACGTAGGAGACCTTGAGCTGTCTCCCCTGCACCGAGGGAGGCGAATGAGCAGCCAGAATCCGACCGACCTCTTCGTTGAGCAAGGCCGTGGGAAGGCGCTTCTGCCTATCCAGCGAAATGTTCTTCGCCGCCGGTAACACCTGGTCGACGCCGCTTCCGAACTGGGCTGAAACAAACAATATGGGTATACCGGGGAAGAATTTGAGCCTCTGCAGGATCTCTGTAGTGCACGCGGCCGCGTCTATTTCCAGCTCGCTGGCAAGGTCCCACTTATTCACCGCCAGCACCATCCCCTTTAGCGCCTGATGGATATAGCCAGCGATGTGAGCGTCCTGGGCTGTGATCACCTCAGCAGCCTCGGTCACCAAAACGGCGACATCCGCCCTTGAGATGGCGCGAAGCGAGCGCATGACGCTGTAGCGTTCAATGCCCCCCTCAACCCGACCGCGGCGGCGAATCCCAGCGGTATCGATGAACAGCACAGACTCGCCATCGTACTTGAAGACGGTATCTATGGCGTCGCGGGTCGTCCCAGGGGTCTCGCTCACAATCGCCCTTTCCTGGCCGAGGATGGTATTGAGCAGCATGGATTTGCCTACGTTGGGGCGGCCCACGATGGCGATCTTCAACATGCCCGGCTCCTCCTCCAGAGGGGTAGGGAGGGGCAACCTGGCGGCGACCTCTTCCATCAAGTCTGAAACGCCGGTACCGTGATGGGCGCTGATCGCTATCGGCTCGCCAATGCCCAGCTCGTGGAACTGAAACGCCTGATGGCGACGCTGGTCGTTGTCCGCCTTATTCACCGCCAGGAGGAGCGGCTTCTGCGAGCGCCTGAGCGCCTCAGCCACCTCAGAATCAGGAACGGTCACCCCATCCAGAACATCCACCATAAAGATGATGACCTCAGCCTCCTCGATGGCCGCCTCAGCCTGGTCCTGCACCTTTTGCCGCAGGCTGGAGTCGGGCCTGGGCTCGAGCCCGCCGGTGTCGATCAGGGTCAGCTCGTGATCTCTCCAGGAGATGTCGGCATAGACCCTGTCGCGGGTGGTGCCCGGAAGGTCCTCGATGATAGCGAGGCGCTCGCCGACCAGACGGTTGAACAGCGTTGACTTGCCCACGTTCGGTCGGCCCACGATAGCGACAATTGGCCTGGTCATGGCTTACCTTTCTCCAGTTCGCGGGCGCGCTCATAGGCAGCGAGCGCTTGTTTCCACTGCCCCAGCTTCTCCAGAGCCACGCCTTTGCTGTGCCACGCCTCGGCATAGTCGGGCCTCAGCCGCAACGCCTCCTCAAGGCAGGCCAGGGCCTCCTCAACCCGGTTGAGATTCCCCAGAGCGATGCCCTTGTTGCACCATTCCTCAGCACGGTCGGGCTCGTAGTGCAGATCTTCCAGTATAGCCTTCTGAACGTGAAGCCTGTTCTCCGCCTGGTCGAAGACTACGGACTGGGGCGAGTCGATGAGCCCCGGGGCAATCTCCTCATCGTGGTGTGCCGGCAGCGGGTGCATCAAAATGGCGTCCTTTGCTGCCAGCGACAGCAGCGCGGCATCGACCTGATAGCCAGCGAAATCGTTGCGCCGCTTCTCCGCCTCCGCCTCCCGCCCCATGCTTGCCCAGACGTCGGTGTAGACCACGTCGGCCCCTTCAGCCGCAGCCTGAGGCTGCTCAACACGGAGGATTCTGCTGCCCTGCGCGAGAGCGCGCCCCACACCCACAACCTCGTCTGAGACCTCATAGCCCTGGGGAGAGGCAATCCTGAAGTTCATTCCCACCAGGGCAGAGGCAAGCAAAAGGCTATTGGCCACATTATTGCCATCCCCGATGAAGGCAAGAGTCAAGCCCTCTAGTCTGGCCTTCTTCTGGTAGATAGTCAGAAGATCGGCGAGGGCCTGGCAGGGGTGCTCCTTGTCCGAGAGGGCGTTGATAACAGGTACTGTGGCATGCTCTGCCAGTGATTCCACAACAGCGTGAGAGAAGGTGCGAACGGCAATAATGTTGACATAACGACTGAGCGTCCGAGCTACATCCGAGATAGACTCTCTACTCCCTAGGCCGACCTCATCCTGGGAAAGATAGATGGTGTGTCCCCCGAGCTGATGCATGGCAACGTCGAAGCTGACCCTGGTGCGCAGAGAAGGCTTCTCAAAGAGCAAGGCCAAAGTCTGCCCCGCAAGGACGGAGCTAATGCCTTGCTGTTTCATCTCGACAGCGTTGTTGATGATGCGCCAGGCATCGGCTGGCGCAAGGTCACCTATAGAGAGGATGTCTTTCCCCTTCATGCTTCTCCCCCTTCACTACCATCTTAACTGAGCTAAGTATAATACAACGCAGCAGGCTTCGCCACCAGCAGCGGGCTTGTTGGGACTTCGTCCTCAATGCTATAATAGCCGCAATTTGGTCTGATGAACTACTCAGCAGCAGTCGACTTTATCCTAGAACGTACCGACTATGAGAGGTGGCCAGGATACGCCTATGCCAACAGGTTCGACCTGCGGCGGATGGAAGACCTGCTGCATCGCTTGGGCGACCCGCATCTCAGCGCCAGGTCTGTTCACATCGCCGGCTCCAAGGGCAAGGGCAGTACCGCAGCCATGATCGCTGCGGGGCTTCGCGCTGCTGGTCATAAAACCGGCCTCTACACCTCCCCCCATCTCCTCACCCTCCGCGAACGGATTAGCCTGGACGGTAAACCGATCCTCAAGCGAGAACTGGCAGACGTGGTAGCCAGCCTTCGACCCCATGCTGAAGAAATGGACCGCGACCGCACCTATGGGGAACTTACCACCTTCGAGCTACTAACCGTCGCCGCTTTCCTCCACTTCCACCAGAAAGGCGTCGATTTCCAGGTGCTGGAGACAGGGCTGGGGGGGAGACTGGACGCCACGAATGTGGTAACTCCTGAGGTTTGCGTGATCACCTCGATAAGCCTTGATCACCAGGAGGTACTGGGGAACACTATCGCACAGATCGCCGCTGAAAAGGCTGGCATCATCAAGCCGGGGATTCCTGTAGTCAGTTCACCACAAGCCAAAGAGGCAGCGACGGTGCTCAGGGAGACCTGCCTCGAAAGAGGGGCCAGGCTGATCACTGTGGGAAGCGATATCTCCTGGCAGAGGATCAGCTCCAACCTTTCAGGGCAATCTCTAGAGGTCACAGGGATGAGAGGCTCTTACCAGCTCACCCTACCTCTCCTTGGCTCCTATCAGTTGCAGAACGCTGCCACAGCGGTTGCCACTTTGGAGACTCTGGATGTCCCCAAGGAGAGCATAGAGGTCGGACTGGCCAATACCTATTGGCCGGGTCGCCTGCAAATTATCAGACGCAGGCCGATGTTGGTCGTCGATGGCGCCCATAGCAGTGATTCGGCAAGGCAGCTCAAAGAGGCCCTTGAGCAGCACTTCCACTTTGACCAATTAATACTTATAATAGGGACATCGGCCGACAAGGATATATCTGGGATCGCGGCTGAGCTTGCGCCCATGGCTGATAGCGTTATTGCGACACGATCTCGCCACCCCCGGGCTACCGCGCCCGAGGCGGTGGCTGGTGAGTTCGCTCGCCTGGGGCTAAGAGCCGAGGTAGCAGAAGACGTTGCCCAGGCCGTAGCGAAGGCGCAAGCGAAAGCAGGAAAACGGGACCTTATCTGCGCCACGGGGTCGCTATTCCTCGTCGGCGAGGTAATAGAAAACGTAAAGGGCTTGCGTCCAGAGCTCTACCCACAATGAAGAGGCAGAGAACAGGCGATGCAGCTAAGGAGGGGCTTATGATGAGGCAGCCAAGATCGAGAACAGAGCGACAAGCAGAAGCGGTCACCACAGTGGTTGATAAGCAAATCAACGACCTGCTTGGCAGCATCGCGAAAGAAGAAAGGGGCGAGCCCTCCCCCAAACCACGCCCTTCGAGAGCTGGCAAGGGGAAGAGGGAAAGGCGCCGCGTGGTAATCACCGGGATGGGAGCGATAACACCTCTGGGGCTGACCGTCGATGAATACTGGCAGGCATTGGTCGAGGGCAAGTCGGGTATCGGCAAAATCACTCTTTGCGACGTTACTGGGCTGACCTGCCAGATAGCCGGCGAGGTGAAGGGCTTCGATCCCCACAACTACATGGAATACAAAGCGACACGAAGGAGGGCTCGGTTCAGCCACTTTATCGTCGCCTCCACCAGGATTGCCATCGAAGACGCCGGGCTCAACCTCAGCCGTGAGAAGGCAGAGCGCATGGGCGTGGTCGTCGGCAACGGCATTGGCGGCTTCCCCGAAGCTGAGGAGGGACACCTTGTCCTGCTAGAAAGGGGGGGAATGAGGCTCACTCCCTTTTTCATGCCCATGGTCCTGCCCAACATGGCAGCGGGGCAGATCAGCCTTATCTTCGGGCTCAAGGGATTTTCCTCCACCATAACCACCGCCTGCGCTGCCGCAACCCAGGCCATCGGTGACGCACTTGAGGTCATAAGGCAGAACAAAGCAGATGTCATGGTGGCTGGGGGTACCGAGGCAGCGATATCTCCGACAGGGGTAGCCGGGTTCTGCGTCATGAAGGCCTTGACCACCAGAAATGACGAACCGACCAAAGCCAGCCGTCCTTTCGACGCCAAGCGAGATGGCTTCGTTCCCTCAGAGGGGGCCGGGGTCCTGATCCTCGAGAGCTTAGAGCATGCTCTGCGCCGCGGCGCTCGGATTTACGCCGAGGCTGCTGGCGTCGGTATCTCCTCAGACGCCTACCACGTGACGGCTCCCGATGCTGATGGCTCCGGGGCTATCCGGGCAATGCAATGGGCCATTGAAGACGCCAACCTGAAACCCAATGAGATCGACTACATCAACGCCCACGGCACCTCAACACCGATCAACGACCGCATCGAAACCCAGGCAATCAAGACGCTCTTCGGAGATTACGCCCATCAATTGCCCATAAGCTCCACCAAATCGATGATCGGGCATCTTCTGGGCGCGTCGGGGGTAGTGGAAGGCATCGCGTGCGTTAAAGCAATCACCGAGGGCATTATCCATCCCACTATAAATTACGAATACCCTGACCCCGATTGCGACCTGGACTATGTACCCAATGTAGCTAGACGCAAAGATGTCAAAGCGGCTCTATCCAATAGCTTCGGCTTCGGGGGGCAGAACGCCTGCCTGGTTTTCAAGAAATTCGAGGAATAGTGTGAAAGGAGGTAACTGAGGGCGCGCAGGCGCTCCAGAAAGCCCCTTGGGGTTGTGAGCCGTCTTTATGCCACCTTCACCTATCCTATTCTTCTCCCTCCGCCACGAGCAAGAAATATCCTTTAGGCCAAATTTTTCATTTTCCAAAAAATGCCAGGAAAACATCTTGACGCCAAGCCCCGCCGTCTGCTATTCTTGTACCCGCATCCCCTCAGCAGTTAGCTTCTTGCTCAGCTTATTCTTACTGGTACTCAATAACCCAGTGTCCCCATGTCCTCCCCAGAAGTGCTCCTGCTAGAGGAAATGCATCTCTCTTGGGAGATGCGATACGGTATAGAGTGCGTTTTCCGGTAGGTAGCGTGCTCTTCTTCTAATGTTCATGTAAGAACAGTCTGGCGTTGTTCTTGCTTGTGCGCTGAAACACCGCTCACCGGTGCTGCGGCTGCTTTGTTAAGCTCTAGTAACGGGGGATGGCATGATGAAGGCGAACTCAGCGGCAGAGGTCTGGCAGGCAGCACTCGAAGAGCTACAACTCAAAGTAAGCCCAGCAAACTATCAGACTTGGTTGAAGAATACGGTGGGATTGGCCCAACGGGATGGCAGTTTCATCATTGGGGTGCCGAGCAGTTTCGTCACCGAGTCGTTAGAAAAACGCCTAAACCCCTTGATCGAGAAAACCTTAAGCGGCATTACCGGGCGCAGTTTAAAGGTACAGTTCCAAGTCCATCTGGGTGACGAGGAAGGAGAATTGGGCCCTTCGCCCCCCTCCCTCTCCAACCAGCAACTCAGTCAACGAGCCAGCCCGCCAAAGTTCAATCGCAGGTACACTTTCGACACATTTTTGGCAGGCACCTGCAATCGTCTAGCACACGCTGCGGCTCAAAGGGTGGCGAATGACCCTGGCAACAGCTATAATCCTCTATTCATTTACAGTGGGGTAGGGCTGGGAAAAACCCACCTCCTGCATGCCATCGGCTGGGTGGCATGCCGATCCTGCCCGCGAGTCATGTATGTAACCGCCGAACAGTTCACCAACGAGTTCATCAGCGCTATCAAAGATGGGAGGAGCGCGGACTTCAGGAACAAATATCGCGGTGTGGATGTCCTGCTCCTCGACGACATACAGTTCATCGCCGGCAAAGAGCAAACTCAAGAGTGTCTTTTTCATACCTTCAACGACCTGCACAACGCAAGTAGACAGATCGTCATTAGCTGTGATCGCCCCCCAAGGTCCCTGCCCCTTCTCGAAGATAGGTTGCGCTCCCGCTTCGAGTGGGGACTGATCGTTGATATGCAGCCGCCGGACCTGGAAACCAGGATCGCCATCCTCCAGAAGAAGGCAGAAGAGCAGAAGACAGCGGTGCCCCCCGAGGTGCTGGACCTAATCGCCCGTCGCATCCAGAAGAATGTCAGAGAGCTTGAGGGAGCGCTCAACCGCGTCCTGGCCTACTCCAAACTCATCAAGGAGTCGCTCTCCCCCGAGCTGGTAACTAAAGCTCTGGCGGAGATAACTGCCGATGCCCATAGACGCACCCTCAGCCCTACCGTAATTCTGAACGCGGTGGAAACCTATTATGCCCTCCCTTCGGAGACGCTTCAGGGGACGAGACGAGACAGACCCCTCTCCGTGGCACGCCAGATGGCGATGTACCTTCTCAGGGAGGAACTGCAATGCTCCTGGACCCAAATCGGGAGGGAGTTGGGAGGTAGAGACCACAGCACTATCCTCCACGGATACCAAAAGGTCAGCGGTGATATCAACACTGATGCTGCCTTGCTCCGCGACCTGCTTGAGATCAGAGAGGGACTCTACAACAAAGCAGGTTAACCCTCTGTCACGAGACATAACATCAAAGTGACATAATTGTTGTGGAAAACCCCTTGTTTTCCGTGGAAATCTCCCTCGGTTTGTGGATAACTCCCTTTTAGTTATGTCTTCTTTTTCAAATGTGGTTTCCCGGTCACTACCCTTCGCTGAACGATAGATAATTCCACACCCCCCCCATTTTCTCCTCAGCAACTCCACCAAATCCGCCAATGCTCACAAACAGGGTTTCCACATTTCCCACACACTTATAACTATTTATTTTACTCCAGATACATCTATAGATTATAATTAAGTATAGAGTATTAATTATAATCCCGGGGTTGATAATTGATAGATCGAGTTGAGGTTTATGTCAAGGGTGGGGATGGTGGCAATGGCATAGTGAGTTTCCGTAGGGAGAAATTTGTACCTTTCGGGGGACCCAATGGGGGCAAAGGAGGGGATGGAGGAAGCGTTTATCTGGTAGGCGATGTAAGCATAGCTACCCTGAGAGGGTTCAGATACCGAAAGCACTTCAGGGCAGCGAAAGGGGCCCACGGAAGAGGACAGGATATGGTGGGAAAGCGAGGAGAGGATCTGCAGGTTAAGGTGCCGTTGGGCACTCTGGTGCGGCGCAAACAGGAGGATGGAAGCGGGACTCTGCTTGTAGATGTAGTTGAACACGGCCAGCGGGTATTGGTTGCTAAGGGAGGCAGGGGAGGTTTTGGAAACGCTCACTTTGCTTCCTCAACCAACCAGGCTCCACGCATTGCGGAGAAGGGCGATCCAGGCGAGGAAACAAGGTTGCTTCTCGATCTCAAGCTCATTGCGGACGTTGGCATTATCGGCTATCCCAATGCGGGCAAGTCCACACTATTGCGTACAGTATCAAATGCCAAGCCAAAGGTTGCGGATTACCCCTTTACTACCCTTGAGCCTGTTCTCGGTGTTGTGGAATTGGGCTACCGAAGCTTTGTGCTAGCCGATATCCCGGGGCTCATAGAAGGCGCGCATCGTGGCCTGGGTCTGGGATTCGATTTCCTGCGTCATATTGAGCGCACCAAGATTGTTATCCATCTCGTCGATGGTAGCTCCGAAGCCCCACTTTCTGACCTGAGGAAGGTTGGAGAGGAGCTCGTGGCCTATGAGGCTGCCTTGAAGGATAAGCCGCGTATCATCGCTGTAAACAAGGTCGATCTGCCTGAGGTGCGGGATCGTTTGCCTCGGCTCAGGCGAGAGTTCAAGGGGCTTGGGGTCCCACTCTACTTTATCTCAGCAGCAAGCGGGGAGGGGGTTGAGGAGCTGATGAAGAAAACTTTGGAGCTAGTCTCTCAGGCCGACAGCGTTCCCCCAGTGAAAAAGGAGGAGGCTGAGTTCAAGGTTTTTCGGCCACGCCCTCTATCTCCTAGGAGGGCTGCGCACAGCGAGGAGAAGCATGGCGGAATTTAAGGTAGGGGTTTTGGGGGGCACATTTGACCCTATTCATCTGGGGCATCTGATCATAGCTGAAGAGGTGAGGCAGAAGCTGGGGCTTGCGGAGGTGCTGTTTGTACCTGCGGGGCAGCCCTGGCTTAAAGGGGAGAAGAACATCAGCGCGGCGGAGCACAGGCTGGAGATGGCGATACTGGCCACCGCCTCCAACCCCCATTTCAACGTCTCGACCATTGAACTTGAGGGCTCAGGACCGACATATAGCATAGACACAATTATGGAGCTGAAGGCCGGTCTCGGGGCTCGAGCTAAACTCTATCTCATTGTGGGCTTTGACGCCCTTTCCGAGCTTCCCCTGTGGAAAGACCCCAAGCGCCTGGTTGAGATGTGTCAGGTAGTGGGGGTGGCGCGGCCGGGCTACCCTGGGTGCGATTTGCGCTCGCTGGAATCCAGCATCCCCGGTGCCTCCGAGCGAATTATGATAGTTGACGTCCCCCAGATCGACATCAGCGCCACCGGGATCAGAAGGCGGGTTGCCCAGGGGCTTTCCATCCGCTACCTGGTTCCCGAGGCGGTTGAGAGGTATATAGAGGAGAATAACCTTTATGTGTAAGGAGGGCGCGAGAATTGACCACGGAAGATGAGAGGCTGCTCGAAGTTTTTAGGGAACACGCGATCCTTCGCGGCGATTTTACGCTGTCCTCAGGGCTCAAGACCTCTTACTATTTCGACGGCAGGATGGTAACCCTCTGGCCGGAGGGCGCGTACCTAATCGGAAGGAAGATCTTCCATATACTGGCGGGAGCCGGGGCAGAGGCTGTAGGGGGAATGACCGTGGGGGCCGACCCGATCGTGGCTGCCGTGGCCGTGGTCAGCCACCTGGAGGGCAGGCCCATTCCTGCTTTCATCGTCAGGGGGGAGGTCAAGGAGCATGGGACGCAAAAGCGCATCGAGGGGCCGCTGAAGGCGGGGTCTCGGGTGGCTGTAGTTGACGATGTCATCACCACCGGGGGCTCGGTGCTGCGAGCGATAGAGGCGGTGGAGGCGGAGGGCTGCCGGGGAGTAAAGGTGGTGGTGCTCCTTGACCGCCAGCAGGGCGGGGCGGACGAGATCAGGCGGAGGGGTTACGACTTCTCCGCCATATTGAGCGCCGACGCTTCGGGAGAGGTGAGACTGGCATGAATCGAGAAACGGTTCTAAATACCTAGCCTGCGCAGCTCGCCTTTCTATGGAATGGAATATCGACGGTAATTTGGGGAAAGTCGGCTAGCCTGGTTCATCTAGTTCACATCGCTGTCAAAATATGATACAATGGATTATGCACGCTAGTAAGATGCTAGTCTATGCTAACCTCTTCAATATCATCTATGGTAACAAACTCACTGTCCCCTCCGAGTCCTTCTCTCCCTTGACCACAGGCGTTGCTGTTGTTGGACACACTTCGTTAAGACCTTTCTTGGCCACCGAATCAACCGTGAACCCAATGTCGGTAGCATCCATCCCTCGAAGCTAGGAGATAAATGGAAGAGAAGAATAATAGCTATACCGCTGCAGATATCCAGGTGCTTGGCGGCATTGAAGCGGTGCGTATGATGCCCAGCATGTATATCGGCAGCACCGATCGACGGGGGCTTCATCACCTTGTCAACGAGATTGTGGACAATAGCATCGACGAGGCGATGGCAGGCTACTGCGATAAGATTGAGGTCATTATCCATGAGGATTGCGTGGTTAGCGTGGCCGATAACGGCAGGGGCATCCCCGTGGGAATCCATCCCACCACAAACGTCTCAGCCCTGGAGACGGTGATGACCACCCTTCACGCTGGAGGTAAATTCGGAAGTGGCAGCTACAGGGTTTCCGGTGGGCTGCACGGCGTCGGTGGCTCGGTGGTAAACGCCCTCGCTTCCTGGATGAGGGTAGATGTGAGGCGGGATGGCAAGCTCTACCGTCAGGAGTATGAGCGTGGCGTCCCCAAGGAGCCGGTCAAGAAGATCGGGGCTGCCGAGGGCAACGGCACCCTGATAAGCTTTGTCGCCGATGGGGAGATTTTCGCCGAGATCGACTACAGCTTCGATGTCCTGGCGCAGTCGTTCCGCGAGATGGCGTATCTAAATAAAGGGGTGGAGATTTGGTTTAGAGACGAACGCACCGGTGAGGAGAAGACCCTCTACTTTGAAGGCGGCATCGTCAGTTTCGTGCGTCACCTCAACCGCAAGCGGACTGTGCTGCAACAAATGCCGGTCTACATCTCCAAGATGGTCAATAGCACTTCGGTGGAGGTTGCCCTTCAGTATAACGATGGCTTCACCGAGTCCACGTTGAGCTTTGCCAATTGCATCAATACCCTTGATGGCGGCACCCACCTCACCGGCTTTCGCTCGGCGCTTACACGCGTCCTCAATGACTATGCCCGAAAGTACAAGCTCCTCAAGGAAAGTGAAGCCAACCTTACCGGCGATGATGTCAGGGAGGGGTTGACGGCGATAATAAGTGTCAAGCTTACCGATCCTCAGTTCGAGGGGCAGACCAAGAGCAGGCTGGGCAACCTGGATGTCAAGGGCCAGGTGGAATCGGCGTTCGCTGAGGGGCTGGCGTACTATCTTGAGGAACACCCCGGCGAGGGCAAGAGGCTCATTGAAAAATGCCTTATTGCTGCCCGGGCCCGCGAGGCAGCGCGCAAGGCTCGCGATCTGGTTACCAGAAAAGGCCTCTATGATACTTCTACCCTACCAGGCAAGCTTGCCGACTGCTCGGAGAAGGATCCCGCTGAGTGTGAGCTGTATATCGTTGAAGGGGACTCCGCCGGTGGTTCGGCGAAGCAGGGGAGGGACCGGCGCTTTCAGGCGATATTGCCGCTCAAGGGCAAGATATTGAACGTAGAAAAGGCTCGCCCTGAAAAAATCCTGTCTCACGACGAGATCCGGGCGCTGATTACCGCTGTGGGGGCGGGCAACGGCACCGAGTTCGACGTCTCCAAGCTGCGCTACTATCGCGTGATCATCATGACCGATGCCGATGTCGATGGCTCTCACATCCGGACCCTGCTGCTCACCTTTTTCTACCGCTACATGGTGGAACTCATCGACAACGGCCACCTGTTTATAGCTCAACCTCCTCTTTACCGCATCAAGAAGGGCAAGGAGCAACACTGGGTCTATACGGATAAGGAGAAGGATGCCCTGCTGACGAAGATGGGGGGTAAGGGGGTGGATGTTCAGCGCTACAAAGGTCTGGGGGAGATGACCCCGCAGCAACTCTGGGAGACTACCATGGATCCCCAAAAGCGTGTAATGATGCAGGTCGAGATTGAGGATGCGGTGCGTGCCCACGAGATCGTGCAGACGCTGATGGGGGAGGAGGTTCCTCCGCGTAAAGCCTTCATCCAGGCTCACGCACTGCAGGTGAGGAATCTGGACGTTTAAAGCAGTTAGAGCCCCTGATGCCGGCCTCTGCAGGAGCATTCCGTAGTCCGCTTGGACAGCGAGGGGTTGCTGCTCGGATGGCGTGAATTCCATTATTCCCATATTATGCCGATCGTCACAACTCTACCTCTCTGGTCAGGATTATCGCACATCCTCAGTCCACCTTGTGGCTTTCCTGATTTGATGTTTTAATAAGGATAGAAGAGCCGCCTCATAGTCGATGCTTATGAAGAGTTATGTCAATCTGGGCAAGATTATGGGTATCCCCATTGGGATACACTATTCCTGGTTCATAATCTTCTTCCTGATAACTGCTACCTGGGGTCAGTACGTTTTCCCCTGGCTCTATCCCGATTGGTCGACTCCGGTCTACTGGATTGTCGCGCTTTGCACCAGCCTCCTTTTCTTCGCCTCGTTAATAGCCCATGAGCTGGCACACAGCCTGGTTGCTGTTAGAAGGGGTATCGAGGTGAAGGAAATAACCCTGTTCATATTTGGTGGTGCAGCCAGGATATCGCGAGAGGCAACCGTAGCCAGCACTGAGCTGCTTATGGCGGTTGCAGGCCCTGTCTCAAGCGTAGCGCTAGCCGGCGTTTTTGCCCTTATTTGGCTGGTGAGCAGGAACACCCTGGAACCACTGGCTGCCATGAGTATTTACCTTTGCTGGGTCAATCTGGCGCTGGCTGCCTTCAATATGTTGCCCGGATTCCCTCTGGATGGGGGCAGGGTGCTACGTTCCATCATATGGTGGCGCAGTGGAAGCTACAGGAAGGCGACCCGCGTTGCCACTCTCACCGGGCAGGCTTTCGGCTGTTTGCTCATCTTGACTGGGCTGGCCATCGGGGTTCTTGTCTATTGGTTCAGTGGCGCTTGGCTGGCCCTCCTGGGGGGGTTCCTCTTCGCTGTCGCCTGGGTGAGCTATCGGCAGGCGGTACTGCGTGATAGTGTCCAGGGCCTCACCGCCCGGGAGCTGATGACCGGCGACTGCCAGATAGTGCCCGAGCAGTTGACCATTGAGACGGTGGTTAACCAGTATCTCCTGCCTGCTGGGCACAGATGTCTGTTGGTTGGTGAGTGGGGCAGGGTGAGCGGGGTCGTCACTATGCAGGATACAAAGCTGGTCCCGAAGCGACGCTGGCATATCACCTCGGTGGCTGAGACTATGACCCCGGCAGAGAAGATCGGGGTGGTTTTTCCTGGTGACGATGGGCTCACCGTACTGGAGAGAATGCAGGAAGGGGGCATCGGCCTATTGCTGGTGGTGTCGGGGGACAGGGTTGTCGGCGTTATCGAGCAGGCTCGCTTGCTCGAATTGAGTCGGGTCAGCTCGAAGTCGGAGGTATAGCTGTGCTTGCCAATTAGGAAGGGCAAGTGTAGAATATAAGATCATGACATAAACAGGGAGGTTTCGGTCTCGGAGAGGAGGAGGCAGGATGGAGAAAGGTACATGGACAGTTAAAACAGGACTCGCCCAGATGTTGAAGGGCGGCGTGATCATGGATGTGACCACCCCGGAGTACGCCAAGATAGCCGAGGAGGGGGGGGCTTGTGCGGTCATGGCGCTGGAGCGGGTCCCGGCAGACATTCGCGCTGCCGGGGGCGTGGCCCGGATGGCAGACCCCACGGTGGTCCTGGCTATCATGGAGGCGGTGACCATACCGGTAATGGCCAAGTGCCGCATTGGACACTTCGTTGAAGCGCAAGTGCTCGAGGGACTGGGAGTGGATTACCTCGATGAGTCGGAGGTTCTTACCCCTGCCGATGAAAGCCATCACATAAATAAGCATGACTTCAAGGTTCCCTTCGTCTGTGGCTGCCGCGACCTCGGTGAGGCGCTGCGTAGGATTGGTGAGGGGGCGGCGATGATCCGGACCAAGGGGGAGGCGGGGACAGGGAACATTGTCGAGGCAGTAAGGCACATGAGGGCAGTGATGGATGGTGTTAGAAAGCTCCAGAGCATGCCCGACGACGAGCTGATGTCGGAGGCGAAGGCTCTTGGCGCTCCTTTCGAGCTGGTGCAGGAGGTGCACCGAACCGGGAAATTGCCCGTGGTCAATTTCGCTGCTGGGGGCGTGGCTACTCCTGCCGATGCTGCGCTGATGATGCAACTCGGGGCCGATGGTGTCTTCGTTGGCTCCGGCATATTTAAATCCGATAACCCCGAAGCCATGGCCAAGGCTATCGTTCAGGCGACGACCCACTATAGGGACGCCGGGATCATCGGCGAGGCCTCCAAGGGGCTGGGGGCGGCCATGCCGGGGCTGGATGTAAGGACGATCCCTGAGGGAGAACTGCTTGCATACCGGGGTTGGTAGAGAAGGCTGATGAAAAAGGTCGGCGTTTTAGCGTTGCAGG
>SOKG01000109.1 GCA_004376205.1 Dehalococcoidia bacterium
GGTGGTCCTGGGCAGCTTGCCTATCCTCTCCGCGGGCACCGAGGAACAGAAGAAAGAATTTCTGCCCAAGATAGCCAGCGGGGAAATGATCCTCACCATGGCTTTGACCGAGCCTAACGGCAGATACGACGCAGCCGGCGTGGAGACAAAGGCCGCGGCTCAAGGTGACAGCTTCGTTATCAACGGGACAAAACTCTTCGTGGAGAATGCCCATATTGCCGATTACATGATTTGCGTCGCCAGGACCACGGAGGGGGCCACTCCCGAAGAGGGCATCACCCTCTTCCTGGTGAATGCCAAGAGCCCGGGCATCAAAGTCGAGGGCATTCCCACCATGGCCGACGACAAGCTCTGCGAGGTTGTGTTCGAGAACGTCAGCGTGCCCCGGAATAACATGCTCGGCGAACTGGACAACGGATGGTCCATCGTGGCCAGGACTCTAGAGCAGGCTACTATGGCCAAATGTGCAGAGATGGTCGGGGGCGCGGAAGCGGCCTTCGATATGACACTGAATTATGTCAAGGAGAGGGTACAATACAACAGGCCTATTGGCAGCTTCCAGGTAATCCAGCACTACTGCGCCAACATGTGGACAAACGTTGCCACCAGCAGAAACATCCTCTACAAGACCGCATGGAAAGTAGGAGAAGGCCTTCCCGCCACCGGCGATGTTGCCGCAGCTAAAGGATGGATCAATCAGGCCTATACGTTTGTCACGGAAAGGGCTGTG
This sequence comes from Dehalococcoidia bacterium, assembly GCA_004376205.1. Lineage (GTDB taxonomy): Bacteria > Chloroflexota > Dehalococcoidia > SZUA-161 > SZUA-161 > SOKG01. Next base: position 731 of record SOKG01000109.1, read on the forward strand.
CAGTGCCACGGCGCTATCGGCCTCACCAGGGACCATGATATCGGGCTCTACTATCGAAGAGCCAAGGCGGGAGAGCTCGTTTTCGGCGATACCGATTTCCAGAAAGAAATAGTCGCCCAGCAAATGGGCCTCTAAGCCACATAATTGAGGCGCGCAAAAGGGAGGTGCGATGGACTTCGGGTTTACTCAAGAAGAGGAAGCCTTCAGAAAGGAGATTCGCGAGTTTCTTCGCCAAGAGCTGGGACCTGAGCGTAAGGAGCGGACGCCACTGGAACTGTTCAATCCCGATTTCAGTCGCAAGCTAGGAGAAAAAGGATGGCTGGGCGTGGGATGGCCCAAAGAGTACGGTGGCCTGGGACGCCCTTACACGCAACAGCTCATCTATGGCGAAGAGATGCTGTACCACAGGGCGCCCGCAGGTGCTCATATCCTGGCTCAGAACATGGTGGGCCCTACACTCATCGCTGTTGGGAGCGAGGAGCAAAAGAGGGAGTTTTTGCCCAGGATTCTAAAGGGCGAGATAGTATTTTGCCTGGGCTACACAGAACCGAACGCTGGTTCCGACCTGGCCAATTGCCAGACCACGGCCGTAGCCGATGGGGATGACTATATCATCAACGGCCAAAAGCTGTTCACCAGCTTCGCCGGGCAGGCTGACTACGCCTGGATGACGGTTAGAACCGATCCCAACGCACCTAAGAAGCACAGGGGACTCAGCATGTTCATTGTCGACATGAAGACCCCAGGTATTACGGTAGGGAAGCTGGACACCATGTGGGACTACGCACTATATGAAGTCTTCTTTGATAACGTACGCGTTCCCAAGACTGCCGTCGTAGGGGAGCTGAATCAGGGCTGGTACTACCTCACTACCGCCCTCGACCATGAGAGGATTTTCATGGGGGCTACCGTAGCACAACATCGGCGCTTGTTCGAAAACCTGGTGCAGTACGCCAAGGAAACACATCACAATGGTAAACCCCTCAGCAAGGACCCGGTCATCCGGCAGAGGCTGGCCCAACTGGCAATCGACCTCGAGATCGGGCGTTTGTTCGGCTATCGAGTAGCCTGGCTGCTGGGTCGAGGGATCGTTCCCTTCTCCGAGGCATCTATAACCAAGGTATTCACCAGCGAACTGGAGCGACGCCTGGCCAATACAGCGATGCAAATCCTTGGTTTACATGGCCAACTAGAGAGAGAGCCCTGGGCCCCGTTTAACGGATACATGGAGTGGGAATACAGGTTTTCCATTATGATGGCTATCGGCGGCGGCAGCAATGAGATCCAGAGGATGATCATTGCCATCGCCGGCCTAGGTCTGCCGAGGCCTTAGATCATTGGTAAGAGATTTGTGGCTGCAAGTGTAGAAAGGAGGAGGAAATGCTCATCGATGCCCATTATCACCTGGTAGCCCAGGAGTGGTACCCCGAGGGATGGTGGCAAAGTGTAACCAGCATGTACTTAAACGGTATGAAGCAGTTGGGGATGGAAATGCCCCTGGAGACGATCAGGGAAAGCCTGATCCCCGCTCTGTGGGACCCTGAGGGAGAAGCCCTGATTCGCGACATGGATGCTGGTGGAATCGACAAGACCGTCCTGCTGCCCATGGATTACTGGGTTCTCTACGGGGAGCCGAAGGTACCCCTCGAAGGCCAGCTCAAGGCCTATGCAGACCTTCAGAGAAGGCACCCCGACAGGATAATCGCCTTCGCCACCGTCGATCCCCGCAGACCGGACGCCGTCGAACTGGTAGAGCGCGCCATCAAGGAATGGGGTCTCAAGGGGCTGAATCTCTATCCACAGACAGGCTTCTTCGTCAATGAACCCAGGACATACCGCGTGCTGGAGAAGGTCTCCGAACTGGGGGTCCCGGTGACATGCCATACGGGGCAGCTCGGTGGAGCCCCCTTCCGTGCTAAGTACGGCGACCCGATACACCTCGATGATGTGGTGCAGGATTTTCCCAATCTGACAATTACTGCCGGTCACATGGCTTTTGGCTGGCATGAGCAGCTCTTCTATCTCGCTGGCCTCAAATACAATCTGATGACAGACATCTCCGCCTGGCAAGATGTAGCGAGGGCTAACTACCACAAGTTCTGCCAGGTCCTGAGGCATGCCCTGGACCGCCTCGGCCCATATAGGGTTCTGTTCGGCACCGATAACCCCTTCGTGGCCGCCCTGATGTCCACCAAGGATTACGCAGACTTGGTCAAGGAGCTGCCGCAAAAGGCCCCCGACGGGATAACCTTCACCGAGGCAGAGGTCAGCGCCATATTGGGAGATAACGCTGCCAAGCTTTATCTCTAAGATGGGCTGAGAAGCGCAACTTCCTCCTATTAGGTAGCACTAAGACAAGGAGGTGCTCCATTGAGCCTTAAGGATACATGTGCCATCGTAGGAGTCGGGATGACCAAACTCGCCAGAAAAAACCCCGAAAGGAGCTCCGTTGGGTTCGCTCTCGAAGGCTGCAAGAGCGCCATCGAGGATGCCGGGCTCACCAAGGACGATGTGGACGGGCTTCTGGTTGTGCACCCGGCACAGCAGGGCGAGCGGCACGGCTGGTCAGGAAGGATGGCTGACCTGCTAGGTATCTCATCCACCTTCACCGCCACGGTAGACTGCGGTGGTGCGACACCCATCGTCCTGGTGCAGATGGCAGCCATGGCCATCAACGCCGGTATGTGCCACACCGTGGTCTGCTGCTATGGATGGCAGAACAACCCCATTGATGTCCCGCTTAGTTTACCCCCTGGCTTTCAGTTTACCCTGACCTACGGCGAAATTGCGGCCACACCGTTTCTAGCTCAAGTGGCCCGCAGGCATATGCATGATTTCGGAACGACCAGCAGGCAGCTGGGGGCAGTGGCCGTCGCCTGCAGGAAGCACGCCAATATGAACCCAAATGCACAGATGTATGGCAGGCCCATGACGCTCGAGGACCATCAGAATTCACGTTGGATATCAGAACCCCTGCGCCTGCTCGATTGCCCCCCCTGGACCGATGGCGGTGGGGCAGTGGTAGTGACCTCAGCGGAGAGAGCGAAGGACCTCAAGCACCGCCCCAGCTATGTCAGCGGCTGGGGGCAGGCGCACGGAGCGCCGCTCTTGCGCCCCTGGCGCAGGCCCGAGGTATCTGATTGGGCTGTTTGGTCAAAGGCTGGCGAGATAGCCTTCCGGATGGCAGGGGTTACCCAGAAGGACATTGATGTCTGCCAGCTCTACGATGCCTACACCATCGTGCTTCTGCTGCAACTGGAGAGCGGCGGCTTCTGTAAGGTAGGAGAGAGCGGCCCCTTCGTTGAGGATGGCAGGATAGAGTTGGGAGGGGAGCTACCATGTAACACCGCCGGTGGCCTGCTCTCAGAAGGCCATACATTCGGCTTTGGTCACATTGTGGAAGCGGTGCGCCAGCTGAGGGGTGACTGCGGGGAGAGACAGGTAAAGGATGCGGATATGGCCTTCGTCACCGGATTCGGGGGCGTGGTCAATGAGTATCCGCCCACCTTCAGCTTGTCTACCCTGATCATAAGGAGGTGATTATGGCAGAATTCAAGCTCCCTAAGCCACTTCCGATGCCAAGCGAGGAGTCAAAGCCTTTCTGGGAAGGCTGCCAGAGGCAGGAGCTACTGCTCCAGAGATGTGATGACTGCGGACACTATCGCTTTCCCCCGAACTTGCTCTGCCCCAAATGCATGAGCATGAATTCGCAGTGGGTCAAGGCCAGCGGTAAAGCCAGGGTCTTTAGTTGGGAAGTTACCCACCAGGCGTTCTATCCAGCCTGGGACACGCCCTACAATGTCGCCATCGTAGAGCTGGAGGAGGGCCCCCGCATGCACACCAACATCGTGGGCTGCAATAACGAGGACATCTATGTGGATATGCCGCTCGCGCTCGTCTTCGAGAAGGTCGAAGACCAGGATTGGTACCTGCCCAAGTTCAATCCCGTGCAACAGCGATAGGGCGCTGATGAAATCTTGAATAAGGAGAGGAAAATGGCAGAAGAGAAGGAAATAGCAGTAATCTATGAAAAGAAGGACCACATAGCCATCGTCACCCTGAACCGCCGCAGGGACCTCAACGCCATGGATGGGGAGATGATGGAAAGGCTTTCGGATGCCTGGATAGACATCAGGGATGACCGCAATATCTGGGTGGCCATCGTCACCGGCGCCGGCAAAACGGCCTTCTCCGTCGGCGGCGATCTAAAGACCTTCCTCCCCATGATCATCGAGGGTGACCTGAGAGATATGCAGTCAGATACCAGACCCTTGAACGCCGTGCTCCGGGGATTCGACGTCTGGAAGCCCATCATTGCCGCGGTCAACGGGTACTGTTTCGGTGGAGGCCTGGAGATGCTCCTGGGCACTGATATCAGAGTCGCCTCCGAGAACGCCGTCTTCGCCGTAATGGAGCCCACCTGGGCCCTCTTCCCCGGCGGTGGCACCACGGTGAGGCTTCCCCGCCAGCTACCCTTCTGCCGCGCCATGGAGATGCTGCTCACCGCCAACCAGTTCACCGCCCAGGAAGCCTACGAGATCGGCCTGATCAACAAGGTGGTTCCACTTGAGGAGCTTATGCCTAGCGCAATGGCCTACGCCGAGAAAATCGTCTCCAACGGCCCCCTGGCAGTGCAGGCGATAAAGGAGTCGGTGCTCAGAGGACTCGGCCTCGACCCCGCCTACTCCATCGAGAGACTGATGTCCATGCTCATCTTCGACACCGAGGACGCCAAAGAGGGGCCCAAGGCCTTCCTGGAAAAACGCAAGGCGGTCTGGAAGGGGAGATAGAGAAGGCGTCACTAAAGGCTGGTGGAGAGCATTTCGCTGGTCCTTTAGCCAAGAATATCCTTGATGCCGCACAAGGCAGAAAGCAAGGGCTGGCATTCCGATTGGAATCGCTTTGTGCGTATAGTGGCACAACAGGGGCCCGGTGAGACAGGTCTGAACAAAACAACAGCAAAGGGGGAACAATGAGAACGCTGGCGATTGGGTTAGCCCTGTTGCTCCTGCTGGCGCTCATGATAAGCGCCATTGGCTGCACGAGTGGGCAAGAGAGGGGATTGAAGCTGATTCACAAAGACGCCGAGGGTGGGGCGTACTTCCATATGAATATTGCCCGAGCAGACAAAGACCTGGCTGAGGTGTATGACTTCTTCTTAGCTTCGGTAGCCGAGGACGAAGAAGAACTCCAGGATCTGGGTATTGACATATCCCAGATGGACTATGTGGCGATGCAAATAGAAGAGTACGGCGAAACCGCTGGGGTGGTGTTTGGGCGATTCGACTTCGAAAATGTGAGAAGTAGCCTGAGCGATCTGGATTTGACGCAGGGCAGCTACGAAGACGTGGAGTTCTGGAGCGGCTACTATAGGGAGTATGGTGACATGGGAGTGGCCTTTCTGGCGGATAGGTTGATATGGGGAGACGAGGAGGTGGCCAAGTCGCTTGTCCGTACCATAAAGGGCAGCGATCCCTCCTTCCACGAGGTACCTGAGGTGAGAGAAGTGCTTGACAGGCTTCCCGGGTGGACTCCTCTCATGGCCATGGTGTCGTTGCAGCCTTTAAGCGATTTCGACATCCCCTATGCCGAGGCAGTGGGCTACGCCATTGCCAAGGAAGACAGGGACACCCTCAAGCTCAGCATGGTTGTCAAGTTCGTAAACGAGGACATCGCTCGGGAGATGTTGCAGGCAGTGATGGGGCCAGGGACTAACGCCAGACGTGACGGCCGATTCGTCATCATTGACAGCGAGGTGCCTATCGAGGACTTCGCCGACACCTGGTAGCCGCGAGGTTATCGAACCCAGGCATTCCTGCTATGAACTCATAGCGCGATGCCCTGATTCTTCCAATTAAGCGACCTTCTCAAAGGAAGAGAGGCTGCTCCCCGTGGGGAGCAGCCTCCTACCATTCGAAACCAGATTATTTACACACGCTACGAGAGTCTCTGCTTCGTCCTGGCGATGATCTGGTCCTGCACCTCCTTGTGCATGTCGGTGAAATAGGCGCTGAATCCAGCTACCCTCACTACCAGGCTCTCATAGTTCTCCGGATGCTCCTGCGCATCCCTCAGTACCGTATCATCAATGACGTTCCCCTGGATGTGGTGAATGCCCAGATTGACAAACGTCCTCAGGTAGGCCACGAACTTCGCCCTGTTGTCTCCCTCCAGAAACTCCGGCATCCACCTCTGGTTGAACAGATGGTTGAAGGTAAGCAGCGGGTCTACCTTGGCCACCGACTTCAATACCGCGGTCGGCCCCTTCTTGTCGGTGCCCGCCACCGGAGAGATAGTGCCATCGCCGAAAACCTGACGGTCTTTCCTGCCATCAGGGGTCGCACCGGTGAGTCCACTGAACGCGAAGTAGCTGGCGCTACCGCTCCCATCGCACTGCGCATTGAACCCGTATATCGTCTTGAATTGATGTATCGTCTGGCATGTCCTGATGTGCACATCCCGGGCGAAAAGATCGACGTAGTCATCGTCGTTGCCAAACTTCGGTGCATCGAGGAACATCTGCCGCAGCTCTTCGTGACCTTCCCAGTTGTCCTTAAGCGCCTGCAGTAGCTGCTCCATGGTCACTTTCTTGTCCTCGAAGACCAGCTTCTTCATCGCCACCAGCGCATTAACTACTGTCGTCTGCCCTACAGGCTGCATATTCGTCTTGTGCCAGTACTTCAAGTCCCTCACGTCCATGGCATTCTCTATGCACCCATCAAGCAACGCAGAGTTGAAAGGCTGGGGCAGCCACTCATCTTCAAGCGCGTCCGTTATGTTGCTGTACGTCACTATCTTCTCGGTGAAGAACTTCACCTGCTCCAGATACGCCTGTATGACATCCTCGATGGAGGCGAAGGTCAGCGGGTCAGGCGTGGCAGGCCCTATCTGTTTCCCATCGAAGAACTTGTAGTCCCTACCCTGATTCAAGGCATATTCCAGGCACTTGGGCAGGGCAAACCCTACACCGGCAATCCCCCGGTGCCCCATCGGCTTGCCAATTACAGTCCACCTCATGCAACCCTCGATACCATAATTCCTGGCATCCTCAACCGGCATACCCTTCCCCACCAGCCACGGCACCATGAATTCGTCGTTGAAGATGCCATAGTGCCCCGCATCCTGTCTCATAATATCCGTGAACCGGTAGAGAAACTCGTCAGGCGTGTTCCTGTGAAGCCTCACCACCATCATCGGCTCCACTAACCCCAGAGACTTGACGCTGTCCATGATTATATAGGTCAGCTCGTTGGTGGCATCACGCCCCAATCGGTCCTGTCCCCCAATCGTTGCGTAGCGCGGTGTGGTATGAGCGCCACTCCCCATTATGGGAGCATTGAAGTCCGCCAGCTCGGTGAACTTGAGCCAGATGTACTCCAACAGCTCTTGTGCTTCCTCCGGCGTTATCCGTCCCTCTTCCTTGTCCTTCTTATAGAACGGATACCACAGGTAGTCCAACCTGTCCCCTATACCGCTCGTCTGAACGTCCAGCACCCTCACCAGCAGGAACAGCAGGAACCACGCCTGTAATACCTCATGGAATGTCCTCGGTGGGTTCTCAGGCACCCAGGAACAGCTCTCCGCTATCAGTTCCAGCTCCTTCTTCCTCTTCTCTTCCTTCTCCTCACTGGCCATCGTCCTGGCAAGCTCAGCATACCTCTTAGACCACCTGATCGCCGCCTCAACGCTTATGATCACCGCCTCGAGAAATGCCTTCTTCTTCAGAAACTCCCGCGGATTATCTCGGATCAGGTCCTTGTCCTGGGTTATCTCCGCCAGCTTGTCCTGGGCCTCTTCCAGTATCCCCTTCAACCCCACCTTGAATACCTTCTCGTAGTTCGGCACCTGGCCGGAGTGAGCCCCGTGCACCCAGACAAACACCCCCTGGTTCATGTAAGACCAGTACGGCTTGTCCTCCTCGGCAAGATAAGCTCGCTCCGCCCCCTGTACTGACCTGCTGAACCAGTACTTGTTGATCTCGTGCATCTCCTCACGCTCTTCGTCGGTCAGCATGTCCCTGTAGCCCATCTCTATTGCCTTGTCCACCCAACGCGAGTACAGCTCAGGATAGCTGATTACGTGGTCAGGAGACTTCGACGAGTTGCCCGCGAACCGGTCGTAGTCGTTGATGTATATCGTCATGTTGTCCAGGTGATTGGCCACCGCCTTAGCCCTTCTGATCGCAATCGGCTCGCCTTCGGTCATTTTGTACGTCTGCGTTACGTGCCGGGCTCGCTCGACATCGAGCTTCAGGGTCGGCCGGATCTCACTTATCTTTCCCAGCTTCTCCTGCTCCTCTACCCGGCCTGTACGCTGGCCCATCATTGTCCTGTAACGTACGTTGTCCGCTATTATCTGCGTCAATCGCTTTTCCCCTACATCCACCATTTCTAACCTCCTTCCATTACCTAACCGATTTTGGGTGTTTCCGATTCTAAGGAGTTGCTACTGTTTTGTCTGTGACTTTTGTCGCATTTCAGCATCTCGATAGACTTAGCGCATACTAAAATTGTATCAACTGCCTGTGCACAAGTCAATTCTCGTACGCTAGCAGGGGAGCAATGCCCCATCCAACCGCCGGCAACCGCACCGTTGAGGCGAAGCCGAAATGATGCTACAATCAAATTGAAAGCGATTGTCGGTGGTCCTCTATTCAGCCACTGGCATCATTGGGAGCAGCCAAGTTATGGATGACAACCCCAGGAAACTGAACATCGAGGTCACAACGAGGTGCAACCTGGATTGCGCCATGTGTATGAGAAAGGTCTGGAAGGAAGACTCAGGCGATATGACCCTGGAGACCTATAAGGCGTTGCTGCCAGCTTTCTCCAAAATCGAGGCTATCAATTTGATCGGCATCGGTGAGCCACTACTTAACGAGAATATCATAGAAATGATCCGACTTGGCAAAGCACACCTCTCCTCAAATGGCATCTTTGGCCTTACTACTAACGCTACCCCCATCGATAAGCAGATGGCAAAGCAGTTAGTATCCGCAGGAGTGGATGATGTCGTCATTTCTATCGACGGCGCCACCCCTGACACCTTCAGCGAGATCAGGAAAGACGCCAGCTTAGGTGAGGTGCTGAGGAACACCGATCTGTTGAATAAGGCTAAAGAAGGGCTCAGCAGCCAGCTTCCCCGGATCTGGTTTGAATTTGTCGCCATGAAAAGGAACATCGCTGAATTGCCGCAGCTCGTCGACCTCGCCGCGGAGTGCCGTGCAAGCTCTATCATCGTTACCCACTTGTTGCCTCATACTGAGGAGATGAATGAGCAGATCCTCTATGACTTTAACTCCGATGAAGCCATCGAGCTGTTCAATGCGGCCAAAGCCGAAGCCAGACGCCGCAATCTAGACTTAGTATTCGATACCCTGGATGTCGAGAACTATGCCAACGCACTTTTCGGAGTGCCTCCACTGAAGGACAAACTACGCTCTGCCAATCCTATGAGGGCAAACGTACGCGGCTATGATGAGAGTATGGGGCAGAAGTTCCAGCTACTCGATGAAATAGTGGCCAAAGCCCGTGAACAGAACGTACTGATGAATTTCAAGAATCTCATGGCGAGGGAGGGCAGCAGTCTCGATCATGTAACCGAGATATTTGCCCAGGCCAGCGAAAGAGCCCAAAAACACAACATAGCCCTGGACCTGCCGCTGCTCACACCTAAAACCCAAAGGGAGTGCGGTTTCATCAAGGACGGCATTTCCTTTGTCAGCTGGGACGGGTTTGTCAGGCCCTGCAATAATCTCTATCATTCATATATGTGTTATGTCAACAACAGGGAGAAAAGCATCACCAGTGTCAGTTTCGGCAACGTGCTACAGCAGGACTTCAGAGAGATATGGGACTCGAGGGACTACCGCAGTTTTCGCAGGCAGGTGGATAGGTTTGACTTTGCCCCTTGCGGAGATTGCCCTCATGCCGAAGGTTGCTTTGCGCTGCTTGCGCCCGTGTTCCGCAAGGACTGCTATGAATACACCCTACCCTGTGGGGATTGCCCCTGGGCCCGAGGCATCCTCAAATGCATGTAGTCTGATGTCTTCCCCTGGCTGATCGCCCCCGGCTTCCTTCCTTTTAGGTTTGACTAAATCCAGAGGGTATTTTATGATGTCAGTGCGCTTTTTGAACTCCCGTCTCGGGAAAGGAGCCAACATCTATGGATTTCGGTTTCACCGAGAAAGAGAAAACCCTGCGTAGAGAACTGCAAGAATTTGCCAAGGCAGAACTGCCTCCTGACTGGGTAATCGGCGGATATGCCGAGGAGTACTGCACGGACTACAAGTGGCAGGTGACCCAGCAGATATCGAAGAAGCTGGCGGAAAGGGGCTGGCTCACCATGGCCTGGCCCAAAGAGTACGGCGGCCTCGACGCGACACACACCGAGTACCTCCTCTACCGGGAGGAGGCGACATACAACATGCTGCCCGGTACCGACATGGGTGTCGGTGGCGTGAGCTGGATCGGGCAATCGCTAATACTCTTTGGCACCGAGGAGCAGAAGAAAAAGCACCTGCCTGGTATCGCCGCTGGCGAAACCTACTGGTGCACTGGCTACAGCGAGACCGAGGCCGGTTCTGACCTGGCCTCCCTCAAGTTAAGGGCGGTGAAGAAAGGTGACGAATATATAATTAGCGGGCAGAAGGTCTGGACCAGTGCTGCCCACCGCTGCTCCTGGTGCTGGCTGGCGGTCAGGACCGATCCCGATGCACCCAAACACAAGGGGATCAGCCTGTTCCTCGTGGACCTGAAAACCCCGGGCGTGACCGTTAAACCCTTGATGAACCTCGCCGGACTGGCGGAAAACTCCGAGGTATTCTACGATGACGCACACGTCCCTGCTGACTGCCTAGTGGGTGAGGAGAACCAGGGCTGGCGTTGTATTATGACGGCCCTTGCCTTCGAGCGCACTGCGGGCGCCGAACACTTGGGCCGAAGCCGGCGAATGGTTGACGACTTCGTGAAATACGCCCGAGAGACCAAGAGAAACGGTAAGCCGCTGAGCAAGGACCCCTTGGTGCGTCACAAGCTCGCCGAGTTCGCCATCGAGTGCGAAGTGGGAAGACTGATGTGCTACAGCATCGCCTGGATGGAGGACAGGGGCCTGATCCCCGGCCATGAGTCCTCCATGGCGAAGAACTTCTGCTCCGAACTGGGGCAGAGGCTTTCAAACGCCGGCCTGGGGATAATGGGGCTCTACGGCCAGTTGGGGGCCAGCCTCAACGCGCCCATCGGAGGGATGGCTCAGACCGCCTATCTTTTCGGGGTCGGGGACACCCTCGGCGGCGGCACGTCTGAGATCAACCGCACGATTATCGCCACCAGGGGGTTGGGGTTGCCTCGCGGCTGAGAACTGCGGTAAGTGTTCAGCTATCAGCATTCACCATTTAGCTTTTGCAATTAAAAAGGTCACGTAATCCCCCTTAGTCCCCCTTTAGGAAAGGGGGATTTGCTGAAAGCTGAATGCTTGCTTAGTAGATTACTTTGTCCTCAATAAGCTGAGCGATCTCTTCCCTGGTTTTGCCCAGGAGCTTCCCGAATACGTGCTCGTTGTGCTCCCCGAGGAGGGGTGCCGGCCGGCGGACCGCGCCGGGAGTCTCGCTAAGCTTGAAGGGTATCCCGGCAATAATATCAACCCCGGTCGCCGGGTGCTCAACCTGCAGATGGGTCTCCCTTTCCTCGAAATGAGGATCGCTGAATCGTTCGGTTAAATCCAGGCAAGGAGCTGCTGCCACACCTGCCCTTTGCAGAATATCCATCACCTCATAATAGGTGAATTCGAGCGTCCAGCCAGATACAAGCCTATCCAGCTCATCCTGGTTTCTCAATCGATTGGGCCCATCGCTGAACCTTGCATCCTCAGCCCATGGTGGGTTCCCGATAGCATCACAGAAGCTTCGCCACTCTTCGTCGGTCTTGACCGCTATGGAGATCCACTTGTCATCCCCTTTACACGGGTAATTGTTGTGTGGAGCCATTGCCGGATTGCGGTTCCCCATAGTCCCCATGACTCTGCCGTTCATAAAGTACTCCATGAACGCCTCACCGATGGTAGAAACTCCCACTTCTATCTGCGCCATGTCTATATACTGCCCCTTCCCCGTCCTCTCACGGTAATACAGAGCAGCCAGTACTGCAAAAGCTCCATGGATAGCAGAGTTAACGTCAAGATAGGGCGTTTGCTCCCCTAGCACCCGTTCCCCAGGATAGCCAATTAGACTTGAGTAGCCGCAAAGAGCACCCAGAGATGGGGCATAGGTGACGATATCCGATAGGGGCCCGTACTGCCCTGCAGCCGGCAGCGAGATCATAACCAGCCGCGGATTAACCTCACGCAGCGACGCGTATTCCAGGCCAAGGTTCCTCAATCCCTTGGGCGAGAAATTCTCGACAGCTACATCGCTTATCCCGACCAGCTCTCTTATCAGCGCCGCACCCCTGGAATGAGACATATCTACGGTAATGCCCAGCTTATTCCGATTCATGCTGTGAAATACAAAGTCCGTCTCCGGCCCTACAGTCGAACGTCCCGGCGTCAGCCTGGCGCTGTCCAGCCGCTTTTTCGTCTCCACCTTAATGACCTCAGCACCCATATCCGCCAGGACCATACCCAGCAGTGGCCCAGCCCATACCCACGAGAAATCAATCACGCGGTAGCCGTCTAGGGGATAATTTGCCATTTTCGATACTTCTCCCTATGCTTGCGCTAGATAATTCCGCCTCGTCGCAATCCTGCCAAGTCCTCCTTGGAGTAGCCCAGGCGGCCACAGTAGATTTCCTCATTGTGCTCCCCCAGCAACGGCGCTGGCCGCCTTAGCTGCCACGGTGTCTCCGAGAGTTTGTAGGGTGCCCCGGGATACTTCAGCGTACCTGTACCAGGCCTGTCTATCTCCACAAAATAGCCCCGCTCCTCAAAATGGGGATCATGCACAACCTCAGCTACGTCCCGCACTGGGGCAAAGGGAATCTGCCTCTCCCTGCACATCTCAAAGATCTCTTCCTTGGTATGTTCTATCAGCCAAGCTTCCACCAGAGAATCCACCTCGTCGGCATACTCCCATGCCATCGCAATTCGATCCTTGAATCTGGGATCAGCCATCCACTCCGGATTTCCCATAGCCTCAAGGAACCTCTTCCACTGGTAGCCTTGAATAGCGATCAGACACATATAGCCATCCTTGCAAGGAAGGATGCACCAAGGATAGACGCTGATTGTGCGATGCCCTGCCCTTATGGCCTTTCGACCCTCGAAAACGCCCAAATGCACACCGTGACCGAGATGGATAGTAGCCCAGACGTCAGACTCCGATATGTCAACGTGCTGCCCTGATCCTGTAGACATCCGCGAAATCAAAGCGCCGAAGGTTGCCGCAGCCCCCATAGAGCCACTTTGGTAGTGACTCTGCGCAAGCGCCGGGGCCAAAGGCTCCCGATTGGGCTCCCCGGTGCGCATGCTCTGTCCACCGAGAGCAGCGGTATTGAGGGCATAACCCTTATAGTCTTTGTAAGGCCCTGTCAGCCCATAGGGAGTGATGGAGGTCACGATTAGACGAGGGTTTAGCTCCTTCAGCGTGGAATAGCCCAGCCCGAGAGCTGCCATCTGCTGCGGCGGCCTGTTCTCCACAAAAACGTCGGCCTCTTTGAGCAATTCCTTGAGCATCTCTTGCCCCGGCTGCGTCTTTACGTTGAGGGTAATGCCAAGCTTATTGGTATTCAAATAGAGAAAAAGCCCACTTCGTTCCAGATGGGGAGCATCTTTGGGAAAAGGTCCGTGTCTCCTGGACTCATCGCCCGATCCAGGCTCCTCGACCTTGATTACCTCGGCACCGAGGTCAGCCATCAGCTTGGTACAATAGGGCGCGGAAATAAAATCGCCACATTCCACTATCTTCAGGCCCGAAAGCGCCTGTTCAGCCACTTGCTAGACCTCCGCTAACATACTCTGCCCGCCCATCAAGACGCGGGGAAAATGCGGCACATGAAGCGGTTTCCCTCGGGACCTTATCCGTCGCGCCACAACCACCTTATTATGACTGAATTCCCTCTTTTGGACAACCACCTACGAGCAAGAAGTCCCATCCATTCGAGGATCCTGCCAAAATGTATTGCAGTCTCAGCGCGAATAGGTGGGGTAGAGTAGGCGCACACTTGACAGGGAAAGGGAGGAATTGATACAATTCGGTAAACGTCGGGTTATTTTCGCGGCCCCGTAGTGTAGTGGTCTAACATATCGGCCTGTCACGCCGAAGATCGTGGGTTCGAATCCCATCGGGGTCGC
>SOKG01000256.1 GCA_004376205.1 Dehalococcoidia bacterium
TGACGAACACCACCCATCATGTCCTGGAACGTCTCATGCCCTCCCCTCTTGTAGGCCACCAGGGGGTCTCTTTGCGCCAACGCCTGGAGCCCGATCCCCTGTCGCATATTCTCCATGGAGGTGAGATGCTCCACCCAGCGCCTGTCGATGGCGCGCAGCATCACCAACCTCTCCAGAACCCTCATGTTCTGCGCCTCCAGCTCCTGCTCTCGCTGGTCGTAGAAGGAATCGGCATGCTCCAGAAGCTTCTGCTCAACCTCCTTGCGGCTCATTTGAGAAAGGGCGTTCTTGTTGAGCTGTGAAGGGAGGGGGAAGATGGCATTGCTGGTGGCAACAAGGCCATCCAGGTCCCAGTCATCGCCCTGCTCATCGCCCAGATGAGCATGAACAAGGTTTGTGACCTCATCGCTGATCATGTCCTGAATATTGGCCTTGAGGTCTGCACCGCCCAGAATCTTCTCTCTTTCCGCGTAGATTACCTCGCGGTGCTTGTTGACCACATCGTCATACTCCACCAGGTGCTTGCGGATGTCGAAATGGTAGGCCTCGACCTTCACCTGGGAGTTCTCAATCACCCTGCTCACCAGGCCATGCTCCAGAGGCGTATCCTCATCGAACCCAGCCCACTCCATAATCCCCTTGACCCGGTCGCCACCGAACCTGCGCATCAGGTCATCCTCCATCGACACGTAAAAGCGAGAGCTGCCGGGGTCTCCTTGCCGCCCGGCACGACCACGGAGCTGGTTGTCAATACGCCTGGCCTCGTGCCGCTCGGTGCCGACGACGTGCAGCCCGCCGAGCTCAACAACCTTATTGTGCTCATCCTCCCAATCATCCGGGCCTCTCCCCTCAGGTTTACCTCCAAGGATGATGTCCACACCACGCCCCGCCATATTGGTGGCAATGGTAACACCCCCCAAACGGCCTGCCTGGGCCACTATGCCCGCTTCCTTCTCATGCTGCTTGGCGTTAAGCACCTCATGGGGAATACCCTTCTTTTGCAGCAGCTGGCTCAGGTGTTCCGATCTCTCGATGGAAACCGTGCCCACCAGCACCGGGCGTCCCTCGCTGTGTAGTTGCTCTATCTCCCTGACCACCGCCCGGAACTTGGCCTCTTCGTTTTTATATATTTGATCCCGGTACTCGTCGCGAACCAGCGGCCTATTCGTGGGGACGACCACCACATCGAGCTTGTATATCTTGTCAAGCTCCTCGGCTTCAGTAGCCGCGGTGCCGGTCATTCCCGCGAGCTTCTCATACATTCGGAAGTAGTTCTGGAAGGTGATGGTGGCCATAGTTATGCTCTCGCGCTGAATCTTCACACCTTCCTTGGCCTCGATAGCCTGGTGCAATCCCTCAGAGTAGCGCCGACCGAACATCAACCGCCCGGTGAACTCATCAACGATGACAACCTCGCCATCCTTGACCACATAGTCGCGGTCCCTCTTGTACAGAACATGTGCCCTCAGAGCACTGTCCAGATAGTGAGTCAGGCCGTAATTAGCGGGGTCGTAGAGGTTGGGCAGATTGAGCGAGCGCTCCATCTTGGCAACCCCGCTCTCGGTGAGGGTTACGGCACGGGTGCGCTCCTCGATAACATAGTCCTCTTCCTGGCGCAGCCGGGGGACCAGCTTGGCGAAAGCAAGATAGTTCTGGGTCGCTTCCTCAGCAGCGCCGCTGATGATCAGAGGGGTACGTGCCTCATCGATCAGGATATTGTCCACCTCATCGACGATGGCGTAGTTAAGCTCGCGCTGCACACGCTGGGAGAGATCGACCACCATGTTGTCCCTGAGGTAATCGAATCCGAACTCATTGTTGGTGCCAAAGGTCACATCCGCCTCGTAGGCCTGGCGGCGGGTAATGGGACGCAGGTGTTGCAGCCGAGGGTCTTCTGACTCGTAACCAGGGTCGAAGAGGAAAGCAGCTTCGTGCTGGATGCATGCCACAGTTACGCCCAGGGCATGGTAAATCGGCCCCATCCACTGGGTATCACGCTTTGCCAGATAGTCGTTTACGGTGACGACATGGACGCCCTTTCCTGCTAGCGAGTTCAAGGTCACCGGCAGGGTAGCCACCAGGGTCTTTCCTTCGCCGGTCTTCATCTCGGCAATCTTGCCCTGGTGGAGGACAATCCCTCCCATTAGCTGAACATCGAAATGGCGTTCGCCTATTCTGCGCCTGGCGGCTTCACGAACGGCAGCGAAGACCTCAGGCAAAAGCGCGTCTTGAGATTCACCTTCTGCCAGTCGGCTCTTGAACTCAGCGGCCTTCGCCCGCAGCTCATCATCGCTGAGCTTCTCGTAATCAGGCTCAAGGGCGTTGATCTTGTCGACCGCAGGTTGCAGCCGCTTAAGCTCCTTCTCATTTGAATCGCCGATAATGCTAGTCAGGCGCTTGAACATACCTCACCTTTACTGAAACATTGCCCCTACAGAGAGCCCGGCGTGGATGCGATGAATCGCCTCACCAACAAGAGATGACATGGAAAGTACAGTGATCTTGTCGGCCTTCTTCTCATCGGGCACAGGCACGGTGTCGGTAACCACCAGCTCCTTAATTAGGCTTGAGGCTATGCACTGCACCCCGGAACCGGAGAGTATGGGATGGGTGCAGCAGGCGTATATCTCGGTAGAGCCACACTCCTTTAAGGTGGAGGCTGCATTTGCCAGCGAGCCACCGGTGTCCACTTCGTCGTCCACAAGTACAGCGCGCATACCCTCGACCTCGCCGATGACGGTTAGGGTCTCGGATTCATCCATATTCCCCGCCCTGCGCTTCTCGATAATAGCCAGAGGCACATCAAGTCTTGCGGCGAGATCGCGGGCACGCTTGGTGATGCCGACATCGGTAGCCACCACCACAACGTCACCCAACTCCTTCTCAGCGAAATAGTCGCTCAGGATATAGAGGGCGGTTAGCTCATCGACAGGGATATTGAAAAAGCCCTGTATCTGGCCGGCATGGAGGTCTACGGTCAGCACCCGGTTGGCTCCGGACACTGTGATCAAGTCAGCCACCAATCGCGCTGTTATCGGAACTCTAGGTTGATCCTTCTTATCGGTGCGGCTATAGCCGTAGTATGGAATCACCGCTGTGATTCTGCCTGCTGAGGCACGTTTCATAGCATCGACTATTATCAGAAGTTCTACGAGGTTCTTGTTGACCGGAGAGCAGATCGGCTGCACGACGAAGACATCTCGCTCCCGCACATTCTCCAGGACCCGGACGAAGATGTTCTCGTTACTGAATTCGAACACCTCCATCTTGCCCAAGGGGATACCCAGATAGTCGCAAATCTTCTGAGCCAACTGAGGATGAGCATTGCCACTGAAAACCTTTAACTCGTCGAACAATTCTGTCCCCCCTTGCGAGTAATTCTGTGACGTTTTCCTAACCTCTAACTATAGCACAGAAGAAGCTGAGGGGCAATCAAACCTGCCATCAGATAGATCAGCGCAGGGAGGCACTTTCCTGGGGATTCAGGAGACGGGAAGCTCGTACAAGGGTCTACCGTTTGGCTTCGCGTACCACCTTATCGATGACCGAGGTGATATCCCTTGAGGTATCAACAGCGAAGTAGTTGCGCTGAATCCTCTCCGCCCTCGTCCTCATCCTCTGATAAATGCTCCAACCTGCCTCAGAGCTGTCCTCTGAATCAACGCCGCTCGACCGGCCTTGAAGGCGTTGCAGCACCAGTTCCCGAGGCGCTTCCACCTGGACGATTATGAGCTTCACCCGAAGACGCTGAGAGATATGGTACAGACGCTCCCGATGTTGCTCCACCAGGTTGGTGGCATCGAGGATCACCCTAATCCCGCTGCTGAGGAACTCTTCTATAAGACGATGGCACGCATTGAATAGACGATGGCTCTCCTGCGGGCTATAGGTTGGTGTGGGAAACAGTCTCTTACGCAGCGAATCGCTTTCCACGATGACACTAGGTAGCCGCTCCTGCAACTCTCGGCTGAAGTAGGACTTGCCCGTCCCCGGCAAGCCGCTGACAACAACAAACACCGGATTGGCCACAGGTTCGGGAAGTTCTTTCAGCCCCTGCTTCAGCCTTTGCACATCCCTGATGACTTCTTCTACGTCCTGCACCTCATCATACCTAAGCGTTCAGCCATCAGCTTCCAGCTCTCAGCAAA
>SOKG01000226.1 GCA_004376205.1 Dehalococcoidia bacterium
GTTCTCATTGAGCAACCCCTGTTAATTCATAGTACCTGCTTACATATGCATCGTAGAGCCCTTCATAGGTTTCCCTGTCTATCTTCCCGGTAATGAAGAGCTCTCCGATATACATGTACCAAACCTCCAGCTCGCCCATACTCTTGGCAGCCATAATATCAGCGGGTGTGGGGATAACTACCGGGGGTGCCTCAGGTGGTGCTGCCTTAGCCTTAGTGGCAAAGAGAGCAATCCCGGCAATGCCTGCCCCCAGCCCGATTACCAGTGCTATTCCCGCTTTGTTAGCCATGTCTTACTTGCTCCCAGCTGTGAATGCCGCTTGCAAAATCCAGTAAGCCGTCAAGGGCGTGGCGGAGACTGGCGTCTGAACTACTAATCTGGCCCACGCAGAGTGAATTTCCCACGGAATCAAGATAGTATGAACCACAGCATTTACCCCAGTACCGACTTCAACCACTGGTGCCACCGGTGCTAGTGCACCTCCCCCACCGCCGATAGCAGCCCAGGCTGCAGGGTTGACTGGTAATGGCGCTGGCCACATCAGGCTATTAACTGAGGGTAAAGGCGACAGCTCAATCCAGCAATTAAGGTTACCCGGGACCCCGGGCACTACTACCACCTCGGTAGCGATGATATGGACCATCTTCTCCTGGAGATACTCGACCGGGAACTCGATAGAGGTATGCTCTACCAGGTCGTTGACGGTTTCCACCTCGGTGCCCAGGACGCCGATGGTGGGCAGAATAATCGATGGTACCTGAAGTGTGGTCATGAACTGCCTCCTATCGACGGACGTGGCCCTAATGGCTCTCCTGCCAGCTTGCCCAGGAGCTCGTTTCCATGCCGTAGTAGTTCTTCCACCTGCTTAGAGGTGTGGAGCCGGCGCAGGGCATCCATCACCGTTACAAGGTCTTGCTGGCTGGGGATGACGATGAAATCGACAAGACTCTCCCATCTCTGGATCAGGGGGCTAATGTTCGTTATGGAGGAAACGGCTGGCTCCTGCTCTGTTATCAGTAATAAGTACTCTGCGGGATCATCCCTCCCACGTTGTGTGAGAATGCCAGACCAGGGAACGCTACCATACTGCTGTATGGTGCCACTCAAAGTGTTAGGTACCATATCAGTCCCTAGTCTAAAGGAGTACGCTAGCCAAGCAAAAACCCCGTGAAGGGGCTGGACAGTATAATTTAAGGAGGTGTAAGGGGGCATTAAGGGAAGAATGATCTGAAAGACACCGCGATAGCAGACCCAGTTCGTCCGTTCGTCCTCGCTGCCCGGGTACTTCAGAGTCAGGAGGTAAGCAATTATCTCAGGAAAAATCATTGTTGCTGCCTCACTTCGACTTTGGGGTCAGCACACTTAATTAGGGCATCTCCTTTGACCAGCACTATAATCTTGCCAGATGGCTGCTGAGCGCCAAACATCTTCTTTTTGGCCTCGGCTAGCTTCTCGGCCAATTCATCAGCCATGCTTCACCCCCTTAATTACGCTTTTTCGGCGACTTCTACGCTTATCGTGATTAGGGCTATCGATGCTACCACGTAGAGGTTCCCGTCCCAGCCATTGGGTGCGGCCAGAGGGTTGAGCATAAACTCTGCCCCGACCAGTTCCTCCTCAGACAATCCGCCTTCCAAGCCGGGGAAGGCAGTTTGAGTTGGGAACACTGGCACCGGTGTCACGCCATCGTTGGCCAGGGTGCCAAAGTCTAGTGTCGCCAGAACCCCGGGGTTAAACCACATTATCTTGGTAACATAGAAGGAGCGGCCCAGAGGCACCTGGTGCAGCATGCTTAGGACCCCGATGGTAATGACCATTCCGGGAATGAGTGCCGCACCGCCCGCACCGCTGCGGTTGCCGGCCTTCGCTATCATACCTGCGTATCGTCCTTCGGTGATTAACTTACTCATCGATCCCTCCTTTACCTACCCTCGGCAGGCAGCCATGTCGTTGGGCCAATGTACTGCGCTACTGTTTCTTTGTCCCCATCTTCCAGTTTCTTTCTGACCGCCGCCTTCTGGACATCGGTGAACCGCTCTGGGAACAGGGGAGTAATCGGTTCAAGTACATAGCGGAAGCCGAAGAACTGGAATCTGGCCTGGGGAAGTGCCACCGCATTGGGATTTCTGACCTCGAGGTTCATGTCCTTCTGGTTTCCCATGATAAAGAAGGTGGTGGTTGCCAGGTAGGGGTCGCGCAGGCATGTTGTCATGCTTACTCGAGCATGGGTGTTACGGCTGACGAACTTGCCGGTCCCGGCCAGTTGATAGACCACCCCCTCCACATCATCCAGGGGCTCAAATCTGACATGGAGCATCTCTCCGTTAGTGACCTGGAGGATGGGTATCAGCCGCTTGGCAAGGGTGCCGTTAGCAGCGATAAAGGTGACAAGGGCTGCTGCCACCATTTCTACGCGGAGCGGGCTGGAACGGGGCCACGGCTCAGTGTAGACGACCTGGTAGTGGGCCCATTTCTTGGCCGTGTAGACGGAAATGTTGTCCTTGATGCGGGCGATTAAGGATATGGGGCCATTATCAAAAATATTCGCGACTTCGCCCATTGTTTCACCTCCTTACATCGATTTTTCTAGAGGCTAGGGCTTTTAAACCTAGCTATTCAATTTTCAGGTGAGGGGGAGGGATTGTTACCCTCCCCCTAATTTGTTGCTTCTTAGGCGTCAGGTTAAGCGATTAAGGATGCGCCAGCTAGCTTGCGATACATGACGTGCAGGCTAACAAGCTCCCCAGCAACCATGGCTACACCACCGAATGTCCACACTATGTTGACACCTGGGCCAGCTACTACACCAACACCACCAGCTGCTAAACCGAGTAGTGATGGAATAGGCACGACTAATGCAGATGCTACTTTAGCGATAACACCAGCACTGTCCAATGGTGAAACCACCACGGCGCCAATGCCGCCGGCGTCGATAGCCAGCGCGCCACCGTCCATTGGGAGAGCACCTATGAGGATTGTCGTGGTGGTGGCTCCGGCAAGAGCTGTGTCCAAATACTCGATGATACCTGCGATAAGAACCGGCCCACCGGTTATAGCAAAGATGTTTTGGGCGCCAGCGGCATAAATTGCCGGCACAGAGCTGGCAACATTTACCTTATCTCCCCAGATTGAAGCGATTAATGCTTTTAGACCCATTGCTTTTTCTCCTTTCACCCCTTTCGGGGTTATTTGCCTAGATTAAGCTATTTCGACTTTTACGGTTAGGCTACAACTATCCCAGCGCCCTCAAACAGGAAGTTATCGATGTGCACCGGGGTCACTCCAGCGATGACCTGGCACAGGACCTGGATGGCGAAAAGCTCCTGGGGATCGATAACCACGGGCTCCGAGAAGAAAGCGGCTGTCTCCAGCCTTGTTCCCAGGGGCTGCATGTCAAACTGGGCCTGGATGTTGCCGGCTACGCCGCCTCTCCGGAAGATCAGGCGCGAGACAGGAAGCACTGCCACATCAACGGAAACCCCATAGCAGACCATCAGCCTACCTGCGGGGAGCGTGTAAGCAGGAAGTGCGTTCAAGCAGGTGTAGACCGTGCCGATAGCCCCCAGGGCTATCGTCTGCCAGAAGTCCTGGGCAGCCGCTGCGACGAAGTCGGTCAGGGGGGCCAGCTCACGCTGGTCTATCGTCTTCGGCCATACGCCGGTCTCGATGAAGGCTTTAATCGCTGCGACTCTGCGACTCTTTTCGCCTATCGGAATGGCCTGCAGGCCGGGGACGTCGGAATTGATATCGCCGATGCTCTTCAGTCCGCACCTCTCCAGGCCGGCTGCCAGAGCCTTCGTCCGGTATTCCTTCTTGTCAGTAAACGTCATATCGTTGGACATAACCAGATAATTTCTTGAAGCCATTGTGTATACCTCCTTTGACTTCTTTTATTTGCTTTCCAGCTTCACCTAGAAAGCATGTGGAGCTACTGCCTCGAACTCTGGCTGATAAGTCCTTTCAGTAACTCTTCCCTGGGTCAACGCCCTCGTCCTCATTTTCTCCCGGAGTATCTTGTTTGCCTCATCGACCGCACGCGACTCTGACCCCCTTCCCCTCCTACCAGCAGTACCCAGTGCCTTGGTCAGGCCGTAGGCGAATCTTGGCAGGTCATAGAAGAAGCCATGAGAGACG
>SOKG01000148.1 GCA_004376205.1 Dehalococcoidia bacterium
GAGAAACCTTATCTGCACGCTGGGGCTGGGGCTGCCAAGAAGCTGGTAGCTGGCAGGCTAGCCAAAACTGGGAGGCATGGCGGCATGGAATGGAGAACCAAGGTCACTGAGCTATTGGGTTGTAAGTATCCTATCATCCAGGGCGCATTCGGTGGATTTGGCAGGTCTGCCCTGGCAGCCCCCGTCTCCGAGGCAGGTGGTTTTGGCATCATCACCGCCACCGCGTTAAATACCCCGGAGAAGCTACGAAAGGACATACGCAAGGCCAGGTCGATGACCGACCGGCCCTTTGGGGTGAACCTGTCGCTTATAGGCCATCCCCGCATCAACGAGCTACGTGAGGTGGCCATAGAGGAAAGGGTGGCAGCGATATTCACCTCAGCCTACAAAGCCCAGGAACATGGGAAGCGCATCAAGGAGGCAGGCATACCCTGGATTCATAAAGTAGGCACCCTCAAGCATGCTCAGGCAGCCGAGGGGCACGGCGCGGATGCACTGGTGATTGTGGGAATCGAAGGAGAGGGCGAAAAATCCCCTGTTAATTTGAGCACCTTGACCAGCGTCAGCATGGCGACGAAGGTGCTCAAGATTCCCGTGATCGCTGCCGGCGGGATTGGGGATGCCCGCACCTTCCTGGCAGCGCTGGCTATGGGAGCAGAGGGGGTATACATGGGCACCGTCTTCATGGCCACAAAAGAGTGCCCTATCGCCGAACGTCACAAGCAGGCTCTGGTAAAAGCCAGCCCTTACGACCCTGATGTGCGAGACCGCGTATTCGCGCCACCACCACCGGGGCTGGACGAGATGACCCGAAAGCAGGAGGTGTGGCAACTCGTAGGCGACGCCAAGCCACACTCCGTGTCCCGCCCACTACCCGTCATCGGTGGCTCGATGGCAGTGGGCGCAATCACAGAAATAGTCACAGTCAAAGAGCTGATAGATAGTATCATCCACGAGGCCGAGGAGCTTTTAACCGGTGAAAGCCCTCTGGCCCGGATACTGGCGACGAGGTCTCACCGGTAATTCCCCTAGAGGAGGTACGGGCCATGATCTACCTACATGAAACCCATGACGTCATCGGCGGCAAGATGGACGAATTCTCCGAGGCCATGCGTGACCAATGGAGGCCTCTTATCGAGCGAGACGGGCTGGCCAGGGTGCTCTGGTTCTTCAAGGTTCCCCACGGGACGAGCGTAAGTTACCAGGCGGTCTCCATCGCGGCTGTCCGCGACTGGCAGTCGTGGGGCACCATAGTCGAGCGCACGGTAAATGAGCCCGCCTGGAAGCAGTGGAATCGCGACGTGTGCCAGTACCGCCGGGACGTTGTCTCCAAACTGCTTCTGCCCAACCCGCGGTCACCTCTTCAAGAGGTGGACCTGGCCTCAGTGGAAGCCCCGCCTGACGACGGCATGCCGTCCCTCTATTTGCACGATACAGGCTGGCCCTACCCGGGCTTGATGGAGGAGTATATCGAGGCACTTCACACAGTGTTGCAGCCGCAAATGGATGCGATCCAACCGCCTGTTATCACCGTTGCCGCCGGCTGGCGCACCTGCCCCGGGACTGGCCGCTTCCACGAGGCGATTCTCCTCTCCAAGATTCACAACTGGGAGCTGTTCTCCTTCATAATCACCTTCGGCGAGCCGCCAGCACAGCCTGGGGAATGGATGATAGAAGGGCTCAAGTACCGCGACCGCTGGGAGAGCAAGCTCCTGCGCACAGCCGACTGGTCGCCTATGAAATAGCCCAGGGCGATGCCATGCTAATTCCAGCCACTCCCTGCGCAAGCGCCCTCGGGGTCGGTGGGTTGCGTTGCCACCTCACCCACCCTACGCTAGCTGAGAATGTGGGTGGACAGCAGCCTATCCACCGCCAGCAACAGATCGTCTTCGGAACCATCGTTGAGTATGGTGTAGTCTGCGATCGCGATAGGGCCTGCCTTTTCAACGTTTTCGATCTCGGCAATATCACGCTGTTCGGCTTCTTCAGTCGAAAGCGGGCGGTCCGGTCTTGCCGACAACCGGGCATAGCGCACAGAGCGGGGGGTGAATATCGCCACCACCTTCATCCGATCCCCGAATTGCTGTCTGAGGAATCTATACTCGGCCCAGGAATACAGCCCATCGATCACCGTGGGTCCCACCGATAGAGATTCCATGATCTTCGGCAGCCACAGCTTGGCATAGGCGTCCATGCCATGTATTGCCCTCATTTCCTCCCGGACAGCTCTTTCGTTAGCTTCATTGACGGGGAGATTCCGTGACTTCACTTCACGGATTGTCATTTCTCCAAAGCGTATGACTTGCCAGCCCTTCTGCTCGAGGTGCCGCGCTACAGAGGTTTTGCCCGAACCAGGCATACCGACAATTACCAGGAGGGGATTGCCCGTGCTACTGTTGAGCTTCATGGTTTGTCCTAGCCCCCGACCGGATTTATGATTTACTATATTAAACCTGATAACCTCCTGCGGCAACCAGTGGGGCTGCCCGATATCGAAGCTGCCGCAAAACCGGTTCTTGTGCAGTGACATGCAATTCGAGTATAATCCAAGCTACTGCGAGCCTCCTCGTTTTGGAGCAATCCTGGGGAAGGAGGTCTATGGACTCTCCCAGCACAAATTGGAAAAGACCGGACAAGTTTGAACATTACCTGAACAGGGCAAAAGTCGCCGCCGAAAGAAGCACCTGCTTGAGAAGGAAAATAGGCGCAGTTATCGTCAAGGACGACGTGGAGGTCAGTTCAGGTTACGTGGGATCCCCGAGAGACACAGCGCACTGCATTGATACCGGAAGGTGTCTTAGGAGAGAACTGGGAATTCCACCTGGCGAAAGATATGAACTATGCAGGAGCGTACACGCAGAACAGAATGCTATAATAAACGCGGCGAGGACTGGCGTTCCAATAATAGGTGGGGTGATGTATATCTACAGCGAGAGAGTCAAAGGACAATATACTAAGAGAAGTGGAGGAACGCGCAAGATGTATGGTCCATGTATCATCTGCGCGAAAATGATAGTCAATGCTGGGCTCGAAGCTGTTCATATGAAAGAGGAGGGTGTCGGCACCAGGACCTATGAACCGGAAGACCTCAAACGAATGCTGCGTGAAGAGGAACAAGCGCTGGGAAAGAGTCCTCGCCAACACCAAAGCTAATGGTTATGCTCTCTTCCCGTCAACTGCCTCCTGCCCCAACCGCCTTTCCGCTCGGTGGGGTTCGTTGCCACTGTACCCACCTTACTGATATCACTTCCCAGTCAGTCTCTCTAACCCCGTACCTGGTGGGTTCCAGAGGATGTGAAGCAGATCACACCTCCATCAGCTTTGCTCATGGCTGCCCCGAATAAGTTTTTCGCAAAAAAAGGTAGGAAAAGTGAGGATTTGTCGAGTACCAATTTTTGACAAGTGGCTTCTCACCCTCTACTGTATTACTACTAGACATCAGTCCGTAATTCGCGACAGGATGTTTTTTGCTCTTATCCCTTGTATCACAAACGCAATGAAAGAACTTGGCAACAAACGATAGGCTGGAGCAACTACACATAACGCGGAGGGATGGGGACACCATGGAAACCAAGGATGGTAAAGTAAGAGAGCTTTGGGGACGGAAATTCAGAATAACCAAGAACGGGCTAGATGAAAGAGATGTATTCTCCTTTGTTGGCAGTCTGATCAATCAAAACAACGAGTACGCCAGCAAACTGGAACACCTCGATTCCCTCATAAGACTTGCTGAGAGCACGGTAATCGAAGCGGACAAACAGGCGGAGAGTATCAAGGTAGAAGCCGAGGAAAAAGCAGGCGAGAAGGCTAAGGAAATTATCTTCCAGGCAGAGGAGCAAGCCAAAGCAGGGGCGGAAAGAATCACCGCTGAAGCCGAAAGGAGTTCTCTGGACAGAATCGCAGCATCTGAACGGCTCGCTCATGATGTGCTCCAAGCGGCAGAGGAGAAAGCCAGGGAGCAGGCAGAGGGGATTATCGCCGACACAGAAGCGAGAGCTAAGGCACAGGCAGTGAAGCTCATCGCCGAGGCGGGAGACACCACTCGAGAGAAAGTATCAACAGCAGAACAGCAGGCACAAGACATCATCAAATCAGCAGAAGCGGAAG
>SOKG01000193.1 GCA_004376205.1 Dehalococcoidia bacterium
TGGCATTATTTTCTTGGTCGCCATCTATTCCCCCCTCGATTCAGTCTTCTCCTCAGGCAATCCTGCTGCTACCTCACCCCATGTCTTGCCGGTCTGAATATGCCAATCGGCCCAACTCACACGCTTTTGCAGAAGCTTATTGATCCTCTTCTCGAGGCCGCTTCCCTTAGTGTTTCGCACGTGATCCCAGCGCAGTTCGTGGTAATACTTGAAGATGATCTGCATTATGTGGCTGAACGGCATGTAGATCATCCATGCGGAGATGAACAATACGTGTAGCGAGGGCACAACCGCTGGCTGGAGCTTGTGCGCGAAGTCAAACTGCAGTTGCTCGTTCACGTACCGCAACAGCTCAACGCTACTGCCCTCGAAGAAGAACTGGACGGCATAGAACCCTCCAGCCAGCGTGGCAATTATGAATAGCCACTTGATATAGTGAGTTCGAGGATAGTATATTCTCAAATCTGGGTCCGTCAGCCTTAGGATGAGTATGCTGAGACCCCCAATCGTGATCACGGCGGCAGCAATGTGCCCCCATACAACACCGTAAGTGGGATCAGTTTCGACCCCTATAGCTAGCGCGGCAATGAATAGCCAAACGTGCCAGAGAATCAGCAAATAGAGCCCAACGTGGAAGATAATCAGAGCGTACCAGAATTTTCTATTCCGGCGAAAATATTCCCTCAGCAGAAGAATATCTAAAGCTGCAGTTTTTAGCTTCTCGAGGAAGCCCACGCCTCCTTTTGTCCACCATTCAGACTGCTCGTAGACCGAACTCCCCCGATAGAGCTCCCACCTTAAATGTATGGGGGCACGGACAAACAAGAATAGCCTTACAAGAACGGCAATCGCAAAGAATACCATGCTCCCGTAGAAGATGTAGACAACACTGCTCATATGCTCCCCCTCTTCCTAGCTTGCTCTGAATACTGCAATGAAAAAGCACGTAGCTTGATGCCACTAAGATAACGATTGTTTCCCAGATCTTTCGCCGCCGCCTCAACAGTCACGCCAATTATTCATAATCGGCGCTCCGAATTTGCCCCTTCTCGAAGAGAACCGCGTACAGTTCATATCTCTGGTGCACCGACATCATGGCATGCTTGATCGGGCTATACACATCAGTACCGCAGTTACTATACAAATAGGGCGATCAGACAAGGACCAGCAGGACATTGATGTCGCCCAGCTATGCCCTACCTCCACGCAAAAAAAATCGCCTTGGCCTATACCCAACGAGTACTATGTTTGTCAAGATAACACACCAGTTTCTCAGATAAAACACACTAGTTATTTAGAATAAATGGCCTACTTTCTTGATTTTAACCTGTCAATAGAGGGATGTCAACGCCAGGAAGAGTATATACTTGACACACCCAATTCTTAATATCATAATATAGCGAATGAGCACTAGAATGACCATGGAACCACGGCACCTCTCGTTCAGCACAGTACTGCGATGGACAGATAGACAGTGTCGTACCTACCTAGAAAAGGTCCGGTGGCCAGATGGCCCGGTGTGTCCGAAGTGTGGAGCCCTGGACCCCTATTTCATCACACGTAAGACTAAATCCAAGAATAGAGTCCCATCGCTATATAAATGTCGTTCATGCAGGCGTCAGTTCACTGTAACCGTGGGAACGGTCTTTGGGGGCTCCAAGATCCCGCTTGGAAAGTGGTTCGCTGCCATCTACCCTATGTGTACCTTCAAGAGGGGCATCGGTGCTCAACAGGTACACATTCAGACCAAAGTAACGTACAAATCAGCCTGGTTCATGTGCCACCGAATTAGAGAAGCAATGCGCGAAAAGGACTACCCACCATTGGAGGAAGCGGTTGTGAGCATGGCACAGCAAAAACGACCACACAAAGACACGAGAATAAAGCTAAACTTATCGTTCGGACAAGCGTTAGCCAAGCTGGCCCCTAAGCATGGGAGTTGTCAGGCTGAAGAGTCTGGTAATTGTGTGGAAGATGCTCCTGAGTCTGACTCGCAAGAGATGCCAGCGTTTGTTACAGCATGGCCGGGGAGCCTGCGGGTACGCTTGGATGAATCGCGGAAAAAATGATATAGTAGTACGGCGGAGGTAAAAAGTGCCTACGGGTGTTTATGGAGGACTGGAGTTTGAAATCGATGATGATGGCTTCATCCAAGAGCCTGAGAAATGGAATGAGGCCGTTGCTTGTGACCTGGCCAAGACCGATGGCGTAGAGGTGATGACGGAAGACCATTGGAAGGTCGCCAATTACATCAGACAGTACTGGCTCCAATTCAACCTAGCTCCTCCTTTCAAGATGATATGTAAGAGAACTGGCTTCGGCGAGAAGTATATCTGGGAGCTTTTCCCCAGCGGTCCTGCCAGGGGAGCCTGCAAGGTAGCTGGGCTGCCCAGGCCTACTGGCTGCATCATGTGAGTCCTGTGGGGCATGCCCGAGAACTGTATCGTGAGTCCGATTTAACATCGACCCCCTTGGCCAATGCCAAGGGGGTCGATGTTACTATGTGAGTCTGTCTGGAGCTAGGCCGTCGCTGTCACTAGTCCTTGTTGCGGTAGGAAGAAGGGCGGCTGCTCAAAGTCCGCCATTGCGTTCACTATCAATTCGACCAGACCGGTATACTCAATATTGCATCTCTCTCCAACATCGTAGGCCTGGAACAAATCCCTGTGCTGCGCTTTGCAGTTGGAACAAGGAGCACATACCAGTTTTCTGATATCAGGACTGATGATATCCTGGAAGACTTCGAGAATCTGTTTCAATTTCATCCTCCCAGAGACGGAATGCCTCCAATCCGGGAAGTTCATTGACGGCATGATGGCAAAGCCGCTCCCACCACCGCAGCAGTAGTTCTCCACGCCATGCGGATCCATCTCCCTGAATTGTGGGCAGATCTTTCTCAGTATCCTTCTCTGAGGCTCGACAATCCCCATCATCCTCACTATACTGCAGGGATCGTGCAAAGTAACAGGGAAGTTGTTCCTCTGCGGGTCGAGGTTAAGCTTTCCACTGAAGACTATCTGTTCAAACAGCGGAAAACAACTCTCCCTCGGGATATTGAGCTCACCGGTCAATACCCTATCTGAAATAACTATCATGGCCTTGTGGGCATGTCCACACTCCCCGACCACAATCTTCTTGACGCCCAACTCCTTAGCGGTCTGCGCTTGCTTGAGCACTACCCTGGCGAGCTGGAAGTCATCGTACCATACGCCGTAGTTGACTGCATCGTAGGCTACAAGCTCGCTTGAGAGGGTATAGCTTATTCCGGCAGCATCGAAGAGTATGGCGAAGGCCTCAGGGTTCTCCGGCCAGGACAGGAATTCCCCGGCATTGTGGAGCAGTAAGATGTCCGCGCCTTCTTTGTCTACGGGCATCTTTATCTTCCTGCCGGTCCTTTCCTCGATCTCGTCTTCCATGAACTCGATGATGTCCTTCAGCGCGTGCGGTGTCATTCCAGTGCTGGATCCGATCTTCAGGTGCTGGACAGTACCCATGTCATGCAGCTCCTTCGGGGCGATGCCCAGCTCCTGGCTGAACAGCTTTCTGATCTCATGACTGATCAGGCCGTTGTCAACACCCATGGGGCAGGTCTGGCCGCACCTACGGCACAGAGTGCATCTATAGGAGGACTCGACCAGCCTGGCCAGCGTCGTCCAATTAAGCTCGAAGTTGTCGCCGCCTAGGCGATCGAAGACGCCCTCGCCGTCGATATACTTGTGGACGATCTTCCGCAGAACCTCCGACCGGTATGTGGGTCTGTAGATCTCTTGTCTGCCGCTGGAGACGTATATGGGGCAGGCGTCATTGCATGTCTGGCACTTGGCGCAGTACTTCAGTGAGAGCATGAGGGGCTGCAGGAATGTCCAGTTGTTCTCCTTGGAGAGCAGCTTCTTGAGTCCTTCGAGGAAGCTTCTGACCCGCCTCTCTTCCTCCTCCTTGCTTCCGGGTTTCAGTATGCCTGCAGCAGCGATCCCATCCAGCGAGTACTCGTACCTATTCCTCTGATCGTCGGTAAGGAGCTTCATCAGCCGCGTCTCATCCTCATTATAGGGATAGGGAAGAGGCATAAAA